>JAQTRB010000007.1 GCA_028712015.1 Syntrophales bacterium | reverse complement strand
ACGAGGGCGGCGGAATGGCTCAAGATCAGTTACGATTCGCTTCATTACCGTTGTGAAAAGCTGGGAATAGGTCTATGAATTGCTTCTTTTCCCGCCGATCAAACACTTTCTGCTTGACAACGGCATGACTCATGTTTTATACGCATGTCGCAATGGAAAGAAAAACAATGACTGGAATCGAGGAAATGGAAATGTTTCGGTTGGGCGGTTTTTTTAGCTTCTTTATCGGGGTCTGCCCACCGCGTCTGTAACCCTATGGGTTATATGCTTCGTGGGCAGACCGCAATCGTCGCCCACGGTTATTCAAATCCGAACAAGCCGTGGATCAATTCACGGCTTTTTTTCGTATTATGAAGAGGGAGGGGAATATGGGAAGCGTAAAAGGAATCATAATCTTGTCCGTCCTGATCGTTGTCATGATCCTGCCGGCAACGGGGATCTCCGCAAGCATCAAGGTCGGTGCCGCCATCAATTTGACCGGCCCGGCATCCACATGGGGACAGTTTCACGCAAAGGGGCATCAGGACTATTTCCGGTATGTGAATGAAGTCAAGGGCGGAGTCGCCGGACGTAAAATTGAGATGATTCTGGTCGATACCGCTTACAAAGTCCCGGAGGCGGTAGCCGCCGTCCGGAAGTTCGCCGTCCAAGACCAAGTCGACATGATCGCCACCTGGGGGGCAGGGGAGGGGTTGGCCGTCAAACCGATTGTCCAGCGCTACCAGATTCCGACGATCAACTATTCGACCAGTTGGGAAATTCTTGAGGCGCCGATCGGGTACATGTATCTCCCCTTCGGGAGCTACCGTCTGGATTGCGAAGCCGTTCTCGATTACATCACGGCCATTCACAAGGGCAAGGAACCACCCAAAGTGGGTCTTTTAACCTACAACAACGCCTATGGTCGTTCCATCCACAAACCTAGCCGGGAATATGCCGTAAAGCAGAATATTCAGATTGTCGCGATCGAGGAGTTTCCTCCGCAGACGGTCGATCTGACGACGGAGCTGCTTCGCCTGCAGAAGGCGGGAGCGGAATATCTCTTCATCCAGATGCTGCCTGCCACCATTATCACCGCTTTTCGGAGCGCGGATCGGATTGGTTACGACCCCCCGTTCTTCGGAACCTGGACCTCTACCGACCCCGACTTCTTCCGAATGGGGCAGGGATTGACCCGGAACCGTCTCCGAATCCAGTTTCCTGGCGGTCTTCCCACGGACAATCTCCCAGGAATGAAGATAATGCAGGAGCTCTGGAAACGCTACAAGACCGTCGATAAATTCGATGCCTCGTACTGGGAAGGCGTTGCCGTGGGGATGATCATGGAACGTGCCATGATCCGCGCCAGCGCACAATCTAAGGAAATTAACCGCCAGACGATCAACCGGGCCATGGAGTCCTTCCGGCAGGAAGATTTCGGCGGACTGATCCCGCCGGTGACTTACACCCCGACAGATCACGGCGGCTCTTTCCGTGCCCGGATGGTCCAGGTAAAGGAAGATGGAACATATACGCCGCTGACCAACTTCTATGTTCCCGGGAAAGAGGCAATCAAACTACAAAAATAATCAAAGCCGTAGAGTACGTTCCAGCGCCGTGCCGAACATAATTGGAGACGAGCGATGAAGGCGTTCCGTGGAAAGCCATCCATTTACGAACGAATAGATTCGGATACGAAGCCGGCCAAACTTGAGATTCGGAAGATTTCGCTTCGCTTCGGCGGTGTAACGGCGTTGGACGGCATTGATCTTCTCATCCAGACTGGTGAACTATTCGCTGTGATCGGTCCCAACGGAGCAGGCAAGACCAGCCTGCTGAATTGCATCACGGGATTTTACCGTCCGCAGCGGGGGACGATCCTGTTCAACGGTCTTGAAATTACTCATCTACCCCCGCACGAACTGGTCCGAGTCGGAATCGGTCGGACCTTTCAAAACATTGAGCTCTTCCCCGGAATGACGGTACTGTCCAATCTGCTGCTTGCACGCCATACCCATTGCAGTTACGGCTTGGTAAAAGCCTGTTTCTATCTGAAGTCGGTCCGCTGCGAGGAGATGCGCCACCGTCGCATCCTGGAAGAAATCATTGACTTTCTGGAGATTCAATCCGTCCGCAACAAACCGGTCGGCGCGCTTCCTTATGGAATGATGAAGCGTGTGGAACTGGGACGCGCACTGGCCCTCGAACCGGCCATGCTGGTCTTGGACGAACCTTTTGCGGGAATGAATCTCGAAGAAAAAGAGGACATGGTTCGTTTTTTGGTTCAGATGAATCGCGTGTGGGGACAGACCATGATCCTCGTAGAGCACGACATGTCCATTGTCATGAGCATTGCCCGGCGGATCGCCGTTCTGAATTTCGGCGAGAAACTGACGGAAGGTACGCCGGACGAGATTATTCGTCATCCCGAGGTGATCAAGGCCTATCTCGGCGCTGAGGAGACCCTGTGATCAAAACGAGCTTTCGGTCGGAATGCGAAGATATTGCCACTTTCACGGGAACGCTTCCGCAACTTCTCGAAAAGCAGGCCGCTCGTTTAGGAACCGCCCATGCGGCGATCCGGGAAAAAGCCTACGGGATTTGGCAGACGTTCAACTGGCAGGATTATCTACGCTACGTAAAGTATACCGCGCTGGGTTTGCTCGCGATCGGTTTCCGTCGCGGAGATCGATCCGGCCTAATCACCGGGAACCATCCCGAGTGGCTTTTTGCCGAGCTCGGTGTTCAGGCCATAGGGGGAGTAACCCTCAATCTCTTCACATCGGCCGTGGCCGATGAGCTTTCCACCTCGTTGAAACGAATTCGGGCCTCCTATGTCTTCGCCCAAGACCAAGAACAGGTCGACAAACTGATCGCCGTCCGCGACAGGATCGAACATGTCCGTCACGTGATTTACATCGATCCAACGGGAATGGACTCCCTACGTAATAATCCCTGGCTCCTCTCGTTTGCCGAATTGTTGGCAAAGGGTGAAACGATGGACCGGATGCGTCCCGATCTTTTCCCATCCGAATTGCAATTGGGAAGGGGCGAAGAAACGGCGCTGATGATCCAGACCTCCGGAACGACCGGTTTGCCAAAAATGGCCAAGCTTTCTCATTGTAACCTAACGGCTATCGGGGAGGGATGGGCCCGAGCGGTTTCCATCCGTCCGGGAGAGAATTGGATTTCAATCTCTCCTCCCGCCTGGATTGTTGATCAGATGTGGGGTCTCGGCGTTGCGCTTCTTTCTGGAATGACGATGAACTTTCCGGAAACGCCGGAAACGGTTGTCGAAGATTTTCGCGAAATCGGTCCCTCACGAATCATCACGGCCTCCCGTTTCTGGGAAGACCTCGCCTCCCGAATCCGAGTTAAAATGGCGGATGCCGGATGGATCAAACGGCGGCTCTTTGGAGAGGCGGAACGCATCGGCCGTTCGGTGATTTCCCATCGAATCCGAAAAGCACCTGTCCCTTTATATCTGTCGCTGTTACACCGACTGGCCTCCCTTATGGTCTGCCGTCCACTTCTCGATCGGATCGGCTGTGCAAATTTCCGCAGTGCCTATACGGGTGGGCATCCGATCAGTCCCGACGTGATCCATTTTTTCCGGGCGATCGGGTTGAACTTGAAGCAGTGTTACGGCCTGACGGAAGCGGGGGGAATCTTCCAAATCCAACCCGACGATGAGGTGAAAGCCGAGACCGTTGGAAAGCCGCTGCCGGGTGTTCAGATCCGAATAGCGGCGGACCAGGAAGTTCTCGTCTCGAGCCAGGCCGTTTTCCAGGGGTATGACGAGGACTATCAATCGACGGAGGCGGCATTTGTCGACGGCTGGCTTCGTACCGGCGACGCGGGATATTTGGATGTCGACGGACATTTGGTGATTATCGGCCGCAAGGAAGAGATCATCCGCAACAAGAGCGGGGAAGCTTTCTCTCCCGATTTCATCGAAACCCGCCTAAAATTCAGTCCGTTCATCAAAGAGGCGGTCATCTTCGGCGAAGGGCGCCCTTTTCTGACGGCGATGATCAACATCGATTTCGGCAATACCGGAAACTGGGCGGAACAGAAGATGATCCCTTACACAACCTATCTCGATCTTTCACAGCAGCCGCCCGTTGAGGAACTGATCCTTTCCGAAATCCGTAAAGTCAACGAACAGCTGCCGGAGGTGATGAAGATCCATAAATTCATTCTGCTATACAAGATGCTGGATGCCGATGAAGACGAATTGACCAGGACCGGAAAGGTACGCAGGCGTTTCGTATATGGTCTCTATCTGCGCCTGATCGAGGCAATGTACGGTGGAGAGGAGAAGGTGCGTGTGCAGGGAAAGGTCCGCTATCGGGACGGCCAAGTCGGAGAGATCGACACCTGCGTCCGCATTATTCAGGCTAAAGATTAGGGAGGAAGATCCATGGATTTTTTCATGCAACTGCTGATCGGTGGACTTTCGGTCGGCTTTCTCTACGGACTTTCGGCGATGGGTTTCGTAATGATCTTCAAATCGTCCAGTGTGCTGAATTTCGCGCACGGCGAGTTGCTCGCAATCGGCGCCTATTTCTTTCTCGCACTGTCCACCTGGGCAAATCTGTCGATTCCGCTTTCTTTTCTGCTCGCGCTCGGCGGTTGTTTTGTTCTCGGCCTCTTGGTGGAGCGGGTTTTTCTGCGACCATTGATCGGCGAGCCTCTAATCTTCGTGATCATGCTGACCGTCGGTCTGGCAGCGATGTTCAAAGGGTTGATCCTTCTGATTTGGGGCGGGAATCTCTACACCTATCCCGATTTTCTGCCGAAGATCCTCGAGATCCGCTGGGGATTGATCCGGATACCGCCTGTTTATGGAACGACGCTGATCATCGGAACGCTCTTTCTGACGCTCTTCGGCCTTTTTTTCAAGTTTTCCTCACAAGGGATCTACATGCGTTCGGTCGCAGACAATCAGCGCGCCGCCCTATCTCTCGGGGTGAATGTAAAACGCGTTTTCGCACTCTCCTGGGCGATTGCCGCGTTGGTCGCCGGGATGAGCGGCATGGTCCTGGGGATAATCAATGGGGTCAACGTACATAACCTCTCAGCCATCGGACTGAAGGTCTTTCCGGTCGTCATCCTGGGAGGACTCGATAGCATCGGTGGCGCGATCATTGGCGGGATCATCATCGGTCTTTTGGAGACCTTTACCGGCGGATACCTCTCCCCGTCACTTCGAGATGTCGTTCCCTATATCGTTCTGGTGCTGATTCTGCTGATCAAACCTTACGGTCTTTTCGGTTTGAAGGAAATCGAACGGGTATGAACTCATGAGAAAAATCCACCTTCAATCCTGCGGAAATTTTCATGAAAGATACGATCAGGAGTTGACGATCTTTTCGACCGACTTCGGTCGTCTCTGGGCTGGAATCGGCCTGCTGATCCTCTTTACGATCGTTCCGCTGTTGGCCAGCCCCTACATGATGTATGTCTTTAACATGATCGGCATTGCCGCGATCGCTGCGATCGGTCTCAATATCCTGATCGGATTCACGGGACAGATCTCTCTCGGTCACGGGGCCTTCTTCGGCGTCGGCGCATACGCAGGAGCCATTTTTGCGACCGCCCTCGGCCTGCCGATGATCCTGTCGGTTCCGGCAGCGGGTCTCGTTACCGCCGGTGTCGGAATGATCTTCGGCATTCCCTCCGGTCGTCTGAAGGGACTCTACCTGACGATAGCCACCCTTGCCGGTCAGTTTATCATCGAATACCTGCTGATACACTGGGAAAGCCTGACCAAGGGGACCATGGGAATCACGCTCCCCCCGGCGGATCTTCTGGGACTTTCGGTTTCGGGAGACACTGGTTTTTATTATATCATATTCATTGCACTCTCAGGAACTGTATGGATCGCGATCAACCTGATGCGCACTCGCTGCGGACGTGCTTTCATCGCCATTCGGGACAATGATCGAGCCGCCGAAGGGATGGGAATCCCGATCTTTCCTTATAAACTGCTGTCGTTCGGCATCAGCTCTTTCTACGCCGGATTCGCCGGAGCCCTCTGGTCATTCTATATGGGAAGTATCACTGCGGAGCCCTTCAATCTCGGACTTTCCGTCGAATATATCGCAATGGTAATCATAGGCGGGATGGGAAGCATCTCCGGCTCGATTTTCGGCGCTGTTTTTATTACGCTGTTGAACGAATCCCTCCGGTTCATGACGGAAATCCTGATGAACACCGGCATAATCACCCAGTCCGGCCTGAATGTAGCCCCGCTTCGTGAATTTGTCTTCGGCCTGGCTATTGTCCTTTTTATTCTGATTGAGCCGCGCGGCCTTGCCGAGGTTTGGCGGATTATCCGTTCCAGTTTCCGCCTTTGGCCCTTTTCGTATTAGTGGAGCAGACTCGTGGATGCCATTCTGCTGCAATTGAACAATATTTCCGTCGTCTACTCGGATGTGATCCAGGTACTGAAGGGTGTTTCACTCGCCGTCGAGAAGAACCACATCGTATCCCTGTTGGGAAGCAACGGTGCCGGAAAGACTACAACGCTCAAGGCCATCTCAGGCCTTCTGAAACCGGAAAACGGTCGAGTGACGGATGGAACGATCCTGTACCAAAACAGTGAAATTCAGAACCGGACACCCGAGACAATCACCCGCCACGGCATCATCCAAGTCCTCGAGGGACGCCAGCCATTCAAATATCTGACCATTGAAGAAAACCTCCGTGTCGGGACGGCAACCCGGTGGGGAAAACCCTATCGGGAGGATTTGGAGAAAGTTTATCATTATTTCCCTGCACTCGAAAAACGCCGCGGGGGACTGGCCGGGTACTGTAGCGGCGGCGAATTGCAAATGCTGGTCATGGGTCGCGCCCTCATGGCGCATCCCGAACTTCTCCTCCTCGATGAACCCTCCCTGGGACTCGCCCCCCTTGTTGTCCGGGAGATCTTCCGCATCATCCGACGCATCAACCAAGAGGAAGGCACGACGATCATTCTCGTCGAGCAGAACGCCAGGATGGCATTACAGATCGCCCATTACGGGTATGTGATGGAGAACGGAAAGATCGTGATGGACGGAACCGCGGATGTACTACGGGAAAATCCGGACATCCGTGAATTTTACCTCGGGATGTCCGCTGCCGGCACGGTCAAATCATACACGGACGTCAAATCCTACCGACGCCGGAAACGTTGGCTTTAGATATCGTTATCTCCCTGTGACCTGACTTGACACGAGGCCAATCAAGGGATATATTGTCCGCGTATCATGGCACTCTGCTTCGTCATGGATGCCGAAGAGAGCGAGGAAGCAGAATGATGATGGCTAATGAATGAAATATGATTGACACCGCTATTCTCCGGATACCAACGGAAATCCAGATTCGTCAGATCGAAGACCTTTATCGGTCGCAAGGGTGGTGGCAAGCGGGCGACGCGGAAAAACCACATTTGATCCGCAAATTGATTGCGGGAAGTCACTGCTTTGTCGTTGCTCTGCTCAATGGGGAAATCGTAGGAATCGGAAGAGCGATCAGCGACGCTGTCAGCGATGCGTACATCCAGGATCTGACCGTCCGCAGCGACTGTCGGAACAGAGGTGTCGGTCAAAGTATTCTTCAGATGTTACTGGATTGCCTCCATGCCGATGGGCTCCGCTGGATCGGACTCATCGCCGAGCCCGGTTCGGACAGCCTCTACCGCCGTGCCGGTTTTCAGGAAATGTCTTCCTGGATTCCCATGTTGATGACCTCAAAGCCATGATTTTCAAGCCCGTTACCGTTGACGATTATAAAATCCTAAAGCCATTTTTTTCTGAAAATCCTTACAGTCACAGCGTTTATTCCCCCTCATCCATCATTGCCTGGAGCTATGGGACATTTAAAGTAGATTATTCAATTGACAACGGAAATCTATTCATTTCCGGTCATGATGAAGAGCATCCGGAAGATCGGCATCTGATTCTCCCCCTCTCCATGGAAACCTCGTTCACACCAAATATGCTGTACGATGCCGCCCGAAAAGCGGGATTCAACCGGTACTGGTATGTTCCTGGAGATTACGTGGAAACCCTCAATGCTGCTGAACTGAAATCTTTTTTCCTCATTGAGGAACAACCGGAGTTTAAAGATTATGTCTATCTGACGGAAGACTTGATCCATCTGCGTGGGAATAGGTTTTCCAAAAAACGGAACCTAATAAATCAGTTTTCGCGCGAATATCTTCAAAGGAACCGCGTAAATGTGGAAGAGATCCATCCATCGTCTGTTGAGGAATGTTTGCAATTTCTTGAAATTTGGTGTGATCAACACGATTGCGACGTTGAACAGGAGAGTAATCTGGCCTGCGAAAAACACGCCGTCATAACCACATTGAAAAATATGGACCGTCTGGAATCAAAAGGAATTCAGGTGCGTGTAGACGGAATCATTTCCGCATTCGGCATCGGATCGCGTTTAAATGAAACAACCGCAACATTGAATTTCGAAAAAGCCGACTCGGGAATCAAAGGTCTCTACCAGTTTCTCGACAACGAATGCGCGCGCAGGCTCTTCAACGGATTCCGTTACATCAACAAGGAGAGTGACATGAACATTCCGAACCTGGCCGAATCCAAACAATCATATAATCCGGTTCTCCGCATTCCTTCCTATAAGTTGACGTTCCGCAGCTAATCCCCCTTGAAACTTGATCAGGAGTTCAGCGGGACCGCGATATCCTTCATTTTGAGCTGGATTTCCGAAGAACCGTTCCAAGTATTCAACTGCGGTGTAAACACGATATCCATCAAAACGGAGGTTAGATACTGCAGAAACTCTCCTTTGCTGAACCAGATGGAATTCCGTGAAACACCATCGCCGTTGACTCGCATTTTTAGATGGTTGTTCCCGACAATGGAAGGGGAAACCACGGTGACATTTCGGACGCAGAGGATCGGCTCCGGATTTCGATTCCCGAATGGTGCCAGTCGGTCGATCTCATCGAGCAGTTTATGATTGATGTCCGTCAGACTGCACTGGGCATCGATGGCCGTGGAAACCCGGAAGTCGGTTTTGGGAACATTCTCGCGGAGAATTTTCCGGAACTGAACGGAAAAAGAGGCGATGTCCTCTTCCCGAATCGAAATGCCCGCGGCATAACGATGTCCGCCGAAAGACATCAGTAACGATCCACAGCTTTTCAAACCTTCATAAATATTGAAATCGGAAATGCTTCGTCCCGACCCTTTGCCAATCCCGTTCTTTAAACTGATCAGGATGGCCGGCCTTCCGAAGCGATCGACCATCCGCGAGGCAACGATACCGATGACACCCGGATGCCAGTCCGGGGATGCAAAAACGAGCGGGCCAACATCATCTGCATCAAGAGGGTCCGCAATTGTCTTCAAAATCTCATGAAAGATCGCCTTCTCCATAACCTGCCGCTTCCGGTTAAATTCGTCCAGCTTTCGGGCGAGTTCTTCGGCCTGATCTGGATTATCCGAGAGAAGCAATTCGACGGCATCCGTTGCCGAGGCGATTCGCCCCGCCGCATTGATTCTGGGAATCAGGGCAAAAGAGGCCCTTCCCGAATCGATTACACGATATTCGATCCCGGAGATCCTTTTTAAAACTCTAACTCCGACTCTTTTTTCCTCAGAAATCAGATTGAGACCGATTTTGACAAATATACGGTTTTCATCCACGAGCGGCACGATATCCCCAAGCGTCCCCAACGCAACCAGGTCAAGATATTCTCTCAGGTTGGGATAGGAGTCTTCCTTCCAGAATCCATCCCTGCGGAGGGCGCCGCGTAGTGCAATCAAAAAGTTGAAAACAATGCCGACGGCCGCCAAATGCTTGAATGGAAAACGGCAATCTTTGCGGTGAGGATTGACAACGGCAACCGCCTCGGGAAGAATACCGGAAATTTCGTGATGATCCAAGATAATCGTATCCAGGCCCTGTTTCCGCGCGTGGGCAATCGGTTCAAGATCCGATATGCCGCAATCCACGGTAACGATCAAACCGACCCCTTCCGCACGGAAACGCTCCACCGCCGTTCTGTTTAGGCCGTACCCCTCGGTTATCCGGTCCGGAATATGGTAGCTGACATCCGGATGAATTTTCCGGAGAAACCGAAGAAGGACAACTACCGCAGTGATGCCATCGGCATCGTAATCTCCGTAGACGACGATCTTTTCTTTTTGGTAGATGGCGCGGACAATCCGGTCGACCGCCTTATTCATATCCTGCATCAGGAAGGGATTGTGAAGATCGCTCAATGAAGGAGAGAGATAGCGACGGGCGATATCCGGATCACATATGTCACGGTTCTCCAGAATACGCGATATGAGAGGACTGACACCTAATTCCCGAACCAGCAGCCGCTGAACATCATGGTTTTCCTTCCGCAGGCGCCAGCTGGTTGTGGGAAGCCTTCTTACTTCGGTCATCGATGTCGATCACCTTTCTCAACACAAGACTTTGAAAAATATTTAGAAAAATCATATCAATATGGGATTGATTGTCAAGAAGAGAATAATGTGGAGGCAGATCTGAATGGTTCAAGTTAAATTCGGCCAAGGGCAATCCATGACCGAATGAAAATCGGGCCGGACTAGAAGGCGTTTCACGATCCGCGTTGCGGAAAATGCGAAGGGCAGCGACATCTTGATCCTGCTGTCCGGCCCTTCATGGCTTTACCATCGATTTGCTTTAAACGGCCTTTTTGATAAATCCCGAGCGAATACAACGGGTACAGGCCTTGACACGCTTGACCTCTCCCGACTTGCCGTCAATGCACCGGATCTTCTGAAGGTTGGGATACCATATTTTCACGCTCTTGTTGTTCGCATGACTGACCTTGTGGCCCTTCACCGGCTTCTTGCCACATATCTCACAGATTCTCGACATATCCAAACTCCTCTCTGAAACGCGCGTAGTCCCTAAACCAAATCCGAATATATTGCAAGTTTTTTTTGCCATCGACCGAAGATGAAGCCCCACAAATTTGTCGTCGACAACCATCTCTGACGGCAAATTCATTCGTTCATCATCGAAGGCGGTTGTCCCGTGGCTTCGAGAACCCTCATCCAGATGTTTCCTCCCGGATCCACCCGGTTGCCCGAACGGATGAGTTTCAGCGGGATATGGACATATTCGTCATTCATCAAACCAACAAGCATTCCTGTTTTTCCTGCCATACCGGCGTGAACCGCGTATTGACCGAGCGCGCCGCAATACATGCTGTCGCTGGCGTTGGCCGGAACGCTGCGGATCATGTAACTTGGATCGATGTATTTAAGATTGACCTCCATGTCGATCTTCTTGAAGTATTCTTCCATGGATGCCTTTAAGAAAACCCCAATATCGAGTAAGCGAGGATTCCCGGAGGCATCCGTTTCCATGGGCTGTCCCTCGCGTAACAGGTGCTCCTGGCCGGCCCCTTCGGCAACCAGGATGACGCAATGTGAACGCTCCCGCAAACGCAACTCGACGGCCTTTAGAAAACCCTTATCCCCATCGAGGTGAAAAGGCACCTCCGGGATGAGGACAAAGTTGACATCGTTCTGAGCCAAAGCGGCGCCGGCGGCGATATGGCCGGACTGACGACCCATGATCTTGACGAGGCCGATCCCGTTTGGAGCGCCCCTGGCTTCCACATGGGCACATTGGATCGCCTTGACCGATTCGGAAATGGCCGTATCAAAACCGAATGTTTTCTGAATCAGGTTCAAGTCATTGTCGATGGTCTTCGGAATGCCGATCACACCGATATTGAGACCACGGCGAGTAATCTCCGCGGTGATGCATTCGGTCGCCCGCATTGTGCCGTCTCCGCCTACACAGAACAGCAGATTTATGTTCATCCGCTCGAGTGCATTGATCATCTCACCGATATCTTGACGCCCGCGGGATGAGGAGAGGATCGA
Organism: Syntrophales bacterium; assembly: GCA_028712015.1. GTDB lineage: Bacteria > Desulfobacterota > Syntrophia > Syntrophales > UBA5619 > UBA5619. Next base: position 7,514 of record JAQTRB010000007.1, on the reverse strand, counting down.
TCCACCTATCCTATTGATCTCTTTGACATAATCTGGAGTCAATTCGACGATGGGATGGCGAAATTTAGGGATCAAACCCTGAAAGCCATAACGTATTCCGATGATATTCGGGACGCCGTACCGATGATGGAGTTCCATCACGATCGTCCGGATCACATCATTGATTCCCGGACAAAGGCCTCCGCAAGTCACAATGGCCGCCTTGGTCTTTGAAGGATCGAAAAATATCTTTTCTCGAGGCCCGGCGACCTCAATGGAAAGGGGCAACCCATTCGGAGCCCGGAGATCGTTATACTGGTCAAGATAAATGTTGAAAAGAATCCTCTTGCTTTCTGGGGTAAAAAAACTGACGTTGATGGGTGAGGGAATCGTGCACACCCCAAGGTTCGATATCGTGAAGTCGTAGGAAATGTTCGTGTCCATGGCGTCAAATCCTCCGTTATGGTTCAAGTGCCGCATCCATGCCGGCAAGAATCTCACCCTCAAAACCGAGTCCCGCCCTCAGGATGCCGCCGGTCAAAAGCACATTCCGGAGCCGGGTTCGAGGGGAGAGCGTTTGCAGGCCAATCAAAGGTTGTCTTCGTGTCCGGTATTTCCGGTTCGCAATCTCCTGATATCTCCGCGAGAACAGAATCGATAGATCAACGCGCAAGTAATCCATACTTTCCCGCAGAAAGGGGAGGAATCCTTCCAAGGAGTCAATGATTCCCGTTGCAGTATTTTTCAGCTCTTGATCACTGAGGCGGAGCGGTGATTCCGGAAGATATACCGTTGCCGAAAGGGCCCGACGTCCTTCCGGTGCACAGTCGGTATTTCCCGGAGGGCTACTGTGCAAAAAAACGAGGTCCCGGTTGGTCACAGGGCCGTTTCCATCCTGCAACACGACAACATCTGCGGCCATGATCTCCGGAAGCCCACCTTCATGGATTCCCATGTGAAGGCAGAAGGGATAGGCGACGGTACGAATGGCGGCACAACGCTTTTTAAGTCCGGGAAAGACCTTCCGAACGGGAAGCAGCAGCTCCAGTTTTTCCCACTGTGCGCTAACGATCAGCTTTTTTCCATGCAGGGTTGTGGAAGACCCTTCACACTTCATGTCCACGGCGATTTCCGGTTCCGTTTCGATACGGATAATCGAACAACCGTGTTTCAGAATACCGCCGTGATTCGTATATACCCGGCGCAAACGGTCGGTCCATTCGTTCATCCCTCCGGGCGGATAAAACAGACCTCGCTTTGGAAGGGAGAGGAGATACGCCGCGGACAGGGGGAATGAATGACCATCCGTTTCCAGATGGGACAGAAAATTCAGTTGGGCCTGCAAAATCCTGCTGAATTCAACCTCCTTCCCGAGATTTTGGCCGAGCAGGGAGAAATGACCCGAAATCGCAGCGGGAAGGCGCAAAAAGTGCCTGAAAAGCCTGTCGATCCATACAGGACGAGCGGTCTCCTCCTCGGCAATCCAGTCGCCGAATAGGCTTCCGACCCTTTCAACGGCTCGATAAAAATGTTTGATCTCCTTTGTCTGTTCGGGAAATTCGCGAATCAGATCGTCGATCAGCCGTCCGCGGTCCGCAAAAATGTCCACCCGATGCCCGGGAAGGATAATTTGAAATGCCGGATTCAGGACTCCGACCGGAAAGATATCCTGATCGAAGGGCAGCATGTCCCGAATCAAATTGGAGAAGAGTTGCCGATCCGCCAAACCTGAAAGAGGTCTCGGATCCAACGGAAAGGCGTACCCCGCGTCACGATACACGTTCTCCGGATTCTCCTCCAGGATCAGAACGGTACTTCGACCTTTACGGACGGAGATGAGAGCGGCAATCAGAGAACTGAGATCGCGGCCAATGATCAATGTATCGTACATGCCTTAATCATCCGGAGAGGGGATAAACCGTTCGTAATCAACAACGGGGAGAGATTAAAACCCGGTGAGTGACGGATTTTGCAGCGCATTCTCAGCCATCCGGGAGGTGTTCCTGATCCGAACCCTTCGGCCCTCACATTCTATCCTTCCCTCTGCATAAAACTGGACAGCCTGCGGATAAATGCGATGTTCCTGCTTTAGTATCCTTGCGGCAAGGCTTTCGGCATCGTCTTCATCGTACACCGGAACAACCGCTTGAATGATAATCGGTCCCGTATCTACGCCTTCTTCGGCAAAATGAACGGTGCATCCCGAAAATTTGACACCGTACTCCACTGCTTTCCGTTGAACATGCATACCAGGAAACGCGGGAAGAAGCGCCGGGTGAATGTTCATGACACGCATTGGAAAAGACCGAAAAAAGTCGCGGGACAGCACTCTCATGAAACCGGCCATCAGGACCAGTTCCACCCCGGCCGCTTTCAGAATATCGATTAGCCGACCGTCAAACGCCTCCCGGGAGACAAATTCGCGATGATCGACAACAGCGGTCGGTATTCCATGCTTGCGACATCGTTCAAGAGCAAAGGCGTGGGGATTGTTGCTGACAACAATTCTGATTTCGGCGTCCAGCACCCCCTGTTCGCTATGGTCGATCAGGGATTGAAGATTGGAGCCGCTTCCCGAAACAAGAACGCCAATGGAGACTTTTTTTACCATGTCATTTTCCCGACCGTAAGCAAGGCGTTCCGGTTTCTTTCCCGTCCTCATTTTATATCAGGATACGAAGGAAACCCTGGGTTGATCGTTTTCCCTCTTTTCAATCGTCCCGATCGTGTATGCCGTTTCACCCAACTTCTCCAGTCGTTCGATAATTTCCACCAGCTCCTTTTCGGGAACGATGATGATCATGCCGATCCCCATGTTGAATACGCGCAGCATCTCGTCGTGATCGACGCCTCCCATTCTGCGGATCAAATCGAAAATCGGAGGGACTGGCCAGGATCCCCAGCGGATAGCGGCCCTGCAGGGATTGGGTACGATTCTGGGAATATTATCGAAAAACCCGCCGCCGGTGATATGGACGATTCCCCGTATATTGAAATTCTTGATGAGATTTATTATCGATTTTACGTAGATTTTCGTGGGTTTGAGAAGCGTAAGCCCGATAGACTCGTCAATGTCTTCAATCCGGTCATCCGGATGGAGCCGCCCCTCTTCAAAAAGGACACGTCTCGCAAGAGAAAAACCATTGCTGTGCAACCCTGAAGAGGCGATTCCGACAATCCGATCCCCGACCCGAATCTCGGAACCGTCGATCAGTTTGTCCGCCTCGACCACTCCGACGCAGAAACCGGCGAGATCATACTCACCGTCGGGGTAGAATCCGGGCATCTCCGCCGTTTCTCCTCCGATCAGAGCGCAGCCTGCATCCTGGCAACCGCGTGCTACGCCCTCCACGATCTGAACCGTCTTCTCCACGACAAGCTTCCCGGTCGCAATGTAATCCAGAAAAAAAAGGGGTTCCGCCCCCTGAACCACCACATCATTTGCAGACATGGCGACAAGATCGATACCCACCGTATCGTGTATGTCCATCATTTGTGCGATTTTTAGCTTGGTGCCGACACCGTCTGTCGATGATACAAGCACGGGATCCTTGATCTTTCTCATATCCAGATGAAAAAGACCGCCGAACCCACCGATCGTGCTCATCATCTCTCGCCGCGCGGTGGCCTTGATCAAGGGTTTGATCTTTTCCACAAAGGAATTCGCACGATCAATATCGACACCCGAATCCCGATAACTGATTTTCTTCCGCATATGAACTCCCAGCGTGGTTTGGGTCTTTATACCGGCCCCGCGCTCATCGGCGCTGAATGATGCCGAATGACAGATCCACCGACTCACGCTTGAACAACAAGGGCAGTTTCTTTTAACCCACGTCCAACGGAAAGTCAATTATTTCCTTGTACAAATCAAGAATATCTGATAGGAATAAAACATCTTTCTATTTGATATCATTATATGAATCATCCAGATATCTTGATGAAGCCGCCAATAGAAGTCCTGAACAAACTTGTGGAGAAAATGGAGGCCCCGCTTGCTTTTGCATCGGGGGATTCCTATCATCATTTGTCGCAAATCAAGAATCTTGAGAAGTTGATGACCTCCCTTCTGCGTCAGGCGAAAGAAGAACTTCCATGGGGAGAACACACGTCACGGAAGGATCACATCGATAGGCTTTGTGACGCAATACTCGACCTTTTCGACGGTTATGACACGCTGACGAAGGAACGGAAACAAGATCGACTTTCGCAAATCAATCCGATTGTAGCCAAGCTAAAGGTTCTGCTGAAAAACTTTGTGGAATCGGAGCCGAATGGCGGACCTTCATTCGAACCCGAAAAAGACACCGACATCACAAATATCCTTTCACAACCCGTACAGTTCGTTCAAGGCGTCGGTCCGCGGATCGCCGCGCTCCTTGCCCGGAAAAATCTTATCACCGTTGAGGACCTGCTCTATTTTCTTCCAAGACGGTATGAGGATCGTCGAACGATTTCCCGGATCGCGGAAACCGTTCCGGGCATCCGACAAATGATCGTAGGACGGGTCATAAAGGCCGAAGCCCGTTTCTATGGGCGGCGACGGATTTTTGAGGTGAGCGTCGATGACGGCTCCGGTATCTTAAGAGCCAAGTGGTTCAAGGGACGCGAGGCCTTTTTGAGAGCGACCTTCCGATTGGATTCGCGTCTCATTCTTGCCGGAGGGGTCAGCGGATTCCCCTTCGAGCGGGAGATGATCCACCCTGATTTCGAGACCCTCAATGACCGGGATGATCAACTGCTCCATTTCAAAAGAATCATCCCTGTCTATTCGGAAACGGAGGGACTGCATCAGAAAACCCTGCGGCGGATACAATGGAAGGTCGTTCGCGACTATTCCCACCTTGTCCGGAGCCCTATTCCGGAGCAAATCTGCCGGAAGCGCGGGCTCATGGAGATCCAGGATGCCTTGCGTCAGCTGCATTTCCCCGGGAACGATCGGGAGGTTCAACTTTTTCAGGAGATCCGATCGGATCCTCACCGGCGGCTGATCTACGATGAATTTTTCTTTTTCCAACTCGGGATGGCGTTAAAAAAAAGAGGCGTCGTTCTCGAACAGGGGATTTGTTTCCGCACCAATGGAGAGTTGGTTCGGAGATTTTACGATTTGCTTCCCTTTGCGTTGACGTCCTCGCAGCAACGCGTCATCTTGGAAATCGAACGTGATATGGCGTCGGCCCGGTGCATGAGTCGTCTGCTGCAGGGGGATGTGGGTTCCGGAAAAACGGCGGTGGCCATGGCGGCAATGGTGACCGCCTGTGAGAACGGCCATCAGGCTGCGATCATGGCGCCTACGGAAATCCTTGCAGAACAGCATTACCGGAATCTCAGAACCTGGGCGGAGAAACTTGGGCTTAAAATTCAACTCTTGACCGGGGGAATGAACCCTTTGCATAAAAAAGCGCTCGTGGATAAAATCCGAACCGGCGGGACCGACCTGGTCGTGGGAACACACGCCCTGATCCAGGAAGGGATCGAATTTCTCAACCTGGGACTTGTGGTGATCGACGAACAGCATCGCTTCGGCGTCGTCCAGCGGGCGGCGTTGCGGAGAAAAGGTCCGGCCCCGGATGTGCTCGTTATGACCGCAACCCCGATTCCGCGAACCCTGGCGATGACGGTCTATGGCGATCTTGACATCTCCGTGATCGATGAGATTCCTCCAGGACGGAAACCGGTCCGAACCAAGATATTCACCGAATCTCAGAGAATGCGCGTCTATGAGATTGTCCGCGGAGAAATGAACAAAGGAAATCAGGTTTTCATAGTCTATCCCCTTGTGGAAGCGTCGGAAAACCTGGATCTCAAGGATGCGACACAAATGGCGGACCATTTGCAAAACAAGATTTTCCCTGGTTATCGCATCGGTCTCGTCCATGGTCGAATGAAGGGAAGCGAGAAGGATCGCATTATGGCCGATTTTGCCGAAAAAAAAATCCGGATCCTCGTATCGACGACGGTCATCGAGGTGGGAATCGACGTACCGGAAGCCTCACTGATGGTCATCGAGCATGCGGAACGTTTTGGACTTTCACAACTCCATCAGTTGCGGGGCAGGGTCGGGCGAGGCGCCGTTCCTTCCTTCTGCATTCTGTTGATACGGAAAATCGGTTCCGAGGATGCGCACAAACGTCTCCGGGTGATGGAACAGACCCATGACGGTTTTCGGATTGCGGAAGAGGATCTGGCTATTCGCGGTCCCGGAGAATTCATGGGAACTCGCCAATCCGGTTTGCCAGACTTCCGGATCGCCAGCATCATCCGTGACGGTCGTATTCTGCGTGAGGCCCGCGCAGATGCCTTCGCCCTTGTCGAAGATGATCCGAGCCTCGAAAAACCGGACCATCAGGAACTCCGACAAGTTTTGCTTCACCGGTGGGGAGGTCGCTTGGAACTGGCCAAAACCGGATGACCGATGAATTCTTTTGACAAAAATGGATAATTTGATATAGGTTCTCCCACAATTTTGTTGATTCTGCATCCGCGATTCAACTGACTGTTGGGTACAAGTGGGGACAAAACCATGAAGAAATTCATCTCCATAGGCGTGATCGGTTTCGGCACCATTGGTACGGGCGTCATTAAACTCCTGCGGGATAACGGCGACCTTGTCGCAGCCCGTCTCGGCATCGAAATTCGCCTGCAGAAAATCGCGGACATCGATATCCACAGATCCCGGGGCGTTACAGTCGATCCGAGACTCCTCACGACCGACGCCTTCGACATCTTGAATGATCCGGACATTGATATTGTCGTCGAACTGATGGGCGGATACGAACCGGCACGTGCTTTTATGTTGGCAGCGATGAGTCAGGGGAAGCACGTCGTGACGGCAAACAAGGCATTGCTGGCGACACATGGAGATGAAATCTTCCGGAACGCCATGCGACACCGCGTCAATATCGGCTTCGAGGGCAGCGTCGGCGGGACCATCCCGGTGATCAAAACCATCAAGGAAAGCCTTGTGGCCAATCGGATCCAATCGATGTCGGCCATTTTAAACGGAACATCCAATTTTATACTGAGCAAGATGACGGATGCGGGCGGTTCCTTTGAGACGGTCCTAAAGGAGACACAGGCGCTGGGGTTCGCCGAATCCAATCCCATCTATGATGTCGAGGGAATCGACGCGGCTCATAAACTTGCGATCCTTCTATCCCTATGCTACGGAAAGAAAGTCCACCTGGAGGATCTATACCGGGAGGGGATCACACGGATCGGAGAGCAGGACATCGTATTCGCGCGAGAACTGGGTTATCGGATCAAGTTGCTGGCCATTGCGATCCAACGGGATGAACAGATCGAGGCAAGGCTTCATCCGACGATGATTCCCCTGAATCACCTCCTCGCCAATGTCAACGGTAATTTTAACGCCTTTCACATTATTGGCGACGCTTCCGACTCGATATTTCTCTACGGTCAGGGTGCGGGGATGATGCCGACCGCCAGCGCCGTGGTTAGCGACATTGTCGATATTGCCCGTGATATACACAAGGGGATCTCGGTTCGTGTGCCTCCGCGGGTCCTCGACGAGG
>JAQTRB010000163.1 GCA_028712015.1 Syntrophales bacterium | reverse complement strand
TCCGAATTGTCGGATCCCACTTTCTCTGGAAGATGGTCCGCCGGCTTGTCGGCATCGTCGTCGAAGCGGGACGGGGGACCCTTTCTCCGGCGGACGTGGAACGGTTGTTGACCAGTGCCTCCGATCTCCCCGCACGGTGTACGGCGCCCCCATCGGGACTCTTTCTCGCCCAGGTCCTGTACGAGGGGGACGTGTTGGCGCCCCTGGTCCTGCCGCCCCTGCACGGCTGCTTGCAATCGGACTGAATCTGTGCTTGATAATCCTCAATCCGGAGGTAGCCGCATCCGTTCAGGGTCGAATCCGGAACGAAAATCATCCAACCAACGACCAAAACAGCGGGCGATTCGATATCGTTTCATACAAGAATGAGGTGACGGATATGGGACAGGCAAACATTGATCTCCTACGGGAACAGCAGGCTTCCATGGCACGACCGCGATACAAATACTCACTGGCCGCGCGCTTTCTTTTTCTGGCCATGGATTTGGCGGCGGGACGAAAAACCACGTTGGCCAAAGCAAAGCTCCTCGAAATGCTGGCATGCATTCCGTATCGGCAATGGGAAGTTTGCCAGTATGGACGGCTGACTCAAGGCTACCGCATTCCGGCGGTCGTGCAAGTGGCACGGCGGATCGTAGCCTGGGGCCGGGAAGCGCAGGACAACGAGTATTGGCACCTTCTGGTGATCCAGGAGAAGATGAAGGCCGACGGGCTTTCGGATCCCTGGTATCTGACCCCGCCCCTTCCCTGGCTGATGGTCCGGTCGTATGTGATCATGGCTTGGCTGCTGGCGCACGTCAGTCTGCGACGGGCCTTTTTGTTCAACGCCGAATTTGAGGATCATGCCGAGCACGAATACGCGCAATTTGTGGCGGAACATCCGGAATGGGAAACCCAGCCCGTCCGCAATGCGCTGGTGGCGGAGTATGGCACGTTCAACACCTGGGCGGATGTATTTCGCCGGATAGGGCTGGATGAGCGGGACCACCGGAATCAGAGCTTCGTTTCCTGCGGCAAAGCGGAGCATGTGGCCCGGTATGGGGGAATGCCGGAGATGAACGCCCCGACCTCCGCCGGGTAACGATTCCCCGATCAAGAACCCGCCTGTTTCCGGCAGGAAGATATTCGGGCATCACGGTTGGAAAAATCAAGGAATCAGAGAGGTTGATTTGCGGCGCGTGGGAGATTCTTCCACACCGCAAAGGCGGCCTCGATGCTCGCCGCGGCGCCCTCGATGCCCATATAGCCCGTGTTGACCACCAGATCGTAGTGATCCGCATTGGCCCAATCGACGTTGAAATATTTCCGATGGAAGGCGTTGCGATCCGCCTCCGTCTTGTAAACATATCGTTCCGACTCCTCGAAGCCGGTGTTCGAGTCCTGCATGACTTTTCGAATGCGGATTTCGCGGGGAGCCGTGAGCCGGACACGGAAGGTTTCCTGCGGGGGCAGGATGAATTGCGCCCCCCGGCCGACGATGACCGTATTGCCATGCTTGCCGATGGTCGCGATCACCTGGGTCAGATGTTGGAGGTATTCATCCGGCCAGATGTGGCGGGTCCTGAACATGGAATCGATCCACGAATCCCGCCATTTCACCTCCTTTTCGTCCAGCGAGGCAATCACCTTCTCGCTGGTGCCGGCCCGTTCCGCAACCTTGTGGATGATCTGGGCGCCGATGAGGTCCATTCCGAGATCGGCGGCCAGACGCCGCGCAACCTCGCTTCCGCTGCTTCCCGGTTCGCGGGAGATGGTGATACAGAAACCAGGCACCGCGGTTTTCTTCTGCTCGACCCTCTTTTGACGCCACTTGGACAGTTGTTCATCAACGAGAAAATTCAGGGACCGGCTGATCTTTACCCTCATGGAGACCCTCCTTTTGTCTGGACCGTCTGTATCATTGCTCCATTCCCGGTTGACTGCAATCCAAATTTTCGCTATGCACCCAAACCGGGATGGAACGATTCCCTTCCGTACAGGGTTATCCTACATCGATCCCGGTTCATATTCAAGTTTTCCATTCCTGCACAACCTGTAAAAAAAGACGATCAAATTTGCATACGGAAACAAATTCTCCCGTGTCGCATCGGGCTTGACGTTCTGCCGGAATGCCGATTTTCTCCGCCACACGCATCTCTTTCTCATAGGGAAAGATGATCTGTAAATCAACATAATGATTCAATATTTTAGAATATTGCCTTGACATGACCCCTTAAAAATGGCATACTTTTTAAGTTCCCGACGGATCGGACGGACATGTTCCTTCGGCGCGAAAAGGCCCGACGTTCCGGTCTGTTTCCACGGGACAGGAGGTTCTGATCTTGATTCAAAAATGGTTGCATCGGCTCTGTCTCATCTTCGGCAACGATTCTTCGCTGGAGGTCTTCCGAAGGGAAAACCGGAAACCGGGAACCCTCGCCGATTTGTGGTTCATTTTCCGGGATCATTTTCAAGGGCTCACCCTCTACAATCCGCTGGGGCTTCTGGCGGGCATCGTCTTTACGGCCTGCATCTTCAAGCCCTGGTGGTTCGCCGCCCTGCACAACGACTACTTCTTCATCCATGCGTACCCCTTCATCCTCCGTCATGATCTGCCCTCGGATGCGCTGGATTACGTCATCGAAACGCCGCTCGTCGGGGTCGTCTTTCTTCTGTGGCTGCTGCTGAGCTATCTCTTCCTGGCTTTCTGGGGAAGCACCCTGCCGGGGAAGAAGGGGCGGCTGTTCCTGCTGGCCGACGGAATCTTCATGCTCCTGTATACGGGAGGCTTTTACCTGGCCCTCTGGTATGCGATGAGCCGCGTGAACCTGCCGGTGACGGGATACTCTTCCGTATCGGCCTCGGTTCAGGTAGACATCCACATGCATTGGCTGCAGCCCTATTTTATCGCCATCGGGGCGGGGGCGATTTGCGTTCTTTCCGCCCTGGTCCACGGCGTGGGCGCGATCCGCCTGGGCCGGAAGGGAAACGCCCCCTAAAACCATGGATTACCGAGAACTCTTTCAACGCAACTACGGCGTGTTCCGTGAAGCCGAGCAGGAGCGCCTCCGGCAAGCGAGGGTGCTGATCGTCGGCTGCGGAGGCATCGGGGGCACGGTCGCCGTGATGCTTGCCCGCTCCGGCGTCGAGCGGTTCGTTCTCTGCGACTTCGATGTTTACAGCCCCTCCAACATGAACCGCCAGATCGCCTGCTTCACCGATACGCTGGCGCGGAAAAAGTCGGAGGTGCTGCGGGAGACGATCCTGCGGATCAATCCCGAAGCCCGGGTGACGGCTTATACGGAACGGCTTCCCCACGACCGGATCGCCGAGCTCATGAACGATGTCGATTTCGTCTTTCCCGCCACCGACGACTTCGCCTTCAGCATTTTCGTCTTTCGCGACGCCCGGCGGCGGGGCAAGCCGGCGCTCCTCGTCTACCCGGCCGGCGCCTGGGCCCATGTGAGCATCATTCCCCCCGGCGCCCCTTCGCTGGAAGAGATGGAAGGTCTGCCGAGACTGGACAGCTATGAAGCCCTCCGGGACGCCCTGGAAGTGCGCCGATACAAGTTCGGCACCTACTTCTACGTGCCGCTGGCCGACTGGCGCATCGACTACTACAGAGGATTCATCGAGGAGGATTTCCGCCCGACGCAGCTATGCCCCTTCGTCTGGCTCTCCTGCTGCATCGGCGCGTTCGAAACCGTGAAGGTTCTGTCGGGCAAATGGAAGCCCGTGGCATCTCCCCGCTACTGGGAAATCACGGCCGGAGACGCCCGCGTCCGGCGAATGAATGGATGTTCCCTCCATACGCTCCTGGTCTGGCAGAGGAAAATCATGTGGCGGATTTTCCAGACACCCCTCGGCCCCGCCCTGGAAAGGATACAGGGCGTCTGGTGGAGGCTCTTCTACCGGTTCATGAAATCCCGCGAGGAGCGGCGCGAACGGAGAGACGCCCGCCGGGGGATCGGAGGCGGCAATCCATGAAGAAATCCAATCTCGATTACGGGACACTGTTCTCCCGGAACCTGGGCGTCCTGACCGAAGCCCAGCAGGACCGGATCCGCGCCGCGCGCGTGCTGATTTTGGGCGACATGGGTTCAGGAGAGACCCTCTGCACCCTGCTCGTCCGGTGCGGTTTCGAGCGGATCATGATTGCGGGGGAGGGCCGGTACGCGCCCTCGGACATGAACCGGCAGATCGGCTGCTTTACCGACACGATCGGAAGGCTCAAGGTCGAGGTGATGGCCGAAACCGCCCGTGCCGTCAACCCCGACGCCGACGTACTTGTTTATACAAAGCTGCCGGAGGAAGGCGAGCTCGGGAACCGGATCGGCGAGGCCGACATCGTGATCTCCTCCGTCGACGACCTTGCCTACGCCGTGCTCATTTTCCGGACCTGCCGCGCGCTGGGCAAGCCGGCCGTGATGTGCATGCCGGCCGGATCCATGGGCTGGGTGAGCGTCTTTACGCCGGAATCCGTCACGATCGAGCAGGCCCTCGGCATCCCGGCTCTGGACTATCCGGGTCTCACCACCGTCATGCGGAGCCGGGAATACCGCTGCGCCCAAT
>JAQTRB010000162.1 GCA_028712015.1 Syntrophales bacterium | reverse complement strand
TCTTCACATTCAACGATCATCAGATCATCGTCCATATTTTACGTAAACCGTAAATAATGTAAAATGCCCGACGCGGCAAGAAAAACGCCGCAGAATATCGGGAGTGTTCCGCGAAGGTGGATGGCATTCAGCGTGACCGCGATTCCGATCAGAGGGAGGAGCACGTAGAGAAGTTGAAGGCCCTGTATGCTCTCTGTTGTGAGACGAGGATAGATCCAGGTCATCAAGCCGATGCCGATCGGGAGCGTCAACAGGATCAACGCCGCCGGACAAATAAAGTTCATCATGGCGGAGCGGAGATGGTTTTTGGGGATGGAGCTGATATCTCCATTGAGGGCGTCGCTCAAAACCGCCCTGACCGATTTTTCGTTATTGCGTACGAGGATTGTTTCCATTATTTTTGCCGCCATCGCGAACGGGATAAAAATGAGGACGGCAAGCGCAATCAACCCCGGGGGAAGGTCTCCAAGGATCCGACCGCTCTCGATGGCGCCGGCAGCGATCAAAACGGAGACAATGGTATCGTTGGGCGGAATGTAGGCGCCGATCGGGAGCCGATCGATCCAGAACAGCTCAATGAACGCTCCCGCTATCAGACCGGTGTAGGGATCGCCGAGAATCACGCCGATCAATGGGGCGGACACGATCGGTCGCGAGATCATCATCTGTACAAAAACGCGATCAAGACAGAGGAGGCCGCCAACAATGGATACGATCAAAACATTGATGATCATCGGATCTGTCCGAAAGGATCCAATATGGATATGACCGATGTGCCGGATAAATGGCTCCACCTGTGCATACCTCGAATGGATCACGTCTGCATTTTTCTTACGATTTCAAAAAGATTAATCGGTTGTTCGCGTGGGACGCGCCGCAATTCAATGCTGACCCCGGTATCCCGCAATTTATGGATATCACGGATATCATCTTCGCTCAACAGTACGGAGGGGGTGCAGCATAACTTACATTCGTCGTTGTAAATGTTACCGATATTCAACTGATCGAATTGAAATCCGAGACGGCATGCAGTCCATGCATCGATGATCCTACTGAACAGCACTATGGTTTTCGAACCGGTTCCGCGTTTGAATGGATAGGTTTTGGCGAATTCGGCAACCGTCGAAACAATGAGATGAACTTCCCTGGGAACGGCCATTCGAATGACCGTTTCACGGAAAAAATCAGAGGCCACTTGATCATCAACAACGGCGACGTAAGAGGCCTTAAGATAGGGGATCCACCCTTCCAGAATCTGACCGTGAACCAATCGGTTGTCGACCCTAACCAGGGCTATATCCAATGATGGCAGCAATGGCCTATCCGACCACTTTCTTGCTTAGAATCTCGCTGGCGAGCGAAATATTCTTGATTCCATATTCCTTGATGTACTGCGCAAATTCTTTTAATGACATTTCTTCACGGATGTCTGGCAGCTTTAAAAGCATAGGAAGATTAACGCCCGTGATCACCTCAACTTTCCCCTCTTTTATGAAGGAAAGCGATATGTTGGAAGGTGTTCCGCCGAATAGATCGGTCAGAATTAATACGCCCCTCCCTTGGTCAAGCTTTTTAATGGCACGGCTAATCTCTTTCTTGAGATCCTCGACCCCTTTGATCTGATCAACCGAGATATGAATGACGCCCTTCAGGCTACCTCGGATCAGCTCCGCAGCTTTAATGAGTTCTTTCCCCAAATTGCCGTGGGTGGTGATCAACACTCCGATCATATTTGATTTCCCCCATGTTCAGCTATTGGTGGGAGGCTACTGGATTGACTTAAAATTGTCAAGGCGAATCAGGGAGGGGGATCCTTGATCAGCATGGTCGAAGGATCGAGGAGCAGTTCGGCGCCTGCCGGGTTGGGGATTGCACCCTTCAGGTGCTTGATGTGGACATTCGCATGTTCGGGTCGCAACTCCACAACCAGATCGAATAGACCGGCAACCGGCGAAAAAGATGCGGGAAGTCCATCCGCGCCCGGCAGTTGGTGGCGATGGGTATGGACGGTAAACCAGATTCGCATCCCGCTTCCGACGGACAGAATTTTTAAATCATTGAGATCTTCACGGATCGATTGGTCGAAATGCAGCCCATCGATGATCATCATCGTCGGTGAAAAAATCCCCTGCTCGGCCAAATCGCTCAGCCTCTCTTCCAGTTTTGGAACGGTGAAGCTTTCAACGCGGAAGGTCATGATGAACCTATGCGGTAAAACCGATTCCCATAGGCGCATGCTCTTCTTCCCTCCATCGCCTCCGGAAAGGTGGTGAAAAAACTCATTATACCAAAGGTTGACCTTATTGACGGGATCGTTCAGGCTGACATGGAGAACATTCTGATTTCTCAGCATGCCGTTGATGGCAAGCTGAACCAGCAATGCAGTTTTTCCAACGCCGGCATGCGCAAGCACTGCGCCAAAACCGCCGGCGGGAAGGATGTCCTCAGTCTCGAAACCGAGCTGACGCAAAGGATTGCGATGAATGAGTTCTTGTATCAACATGGCATGATTCCTGTGTCTGCAAGATGTCTGTAATCCGGACGAAGGACTGGGGAGATTTTTCCCCAATCCCCGCAACTTTATGCAGCGCTCTTCTTGCGCAGGGCGACTTCTTCAGCAATTTTTTCCGCGATGGATTGCGGAACCTGGCGATAAAGCGCAAATTCCATCGTAAACTGTGCTTTCCCCTGGGTTGATGATCTCAGGACGGTTGCAAATCCGAACATCTCTGCCAGCGGCACCTGAGCCTCGACCACGGTCATAACCCCTTCGTCCTGGGCACCGACAATCATTCCCCTTCTCTGATTCAGCAGACCCATCACGGAACCCTGGAACTCGGTCGGCGTTTCGACGACCACCTTCATGATCGGTTCGTGAATGACCGGCTTGGCCTTAGCGTATCCCTCACGGAAAGCGCCCCGTGCCGCCGCCTGAAAGGCCATGTCAGAAGAATCGACCGCATGGAAAGCCCCGTCGTTGATGGTGATTTTTACCCCAGTGACGGGGAATTCCATTTTAGGCCCCTTGGCCATGCATTGTTGAAATCCCTTTTCACAGGCGGGGACGAAATGGGTGGGAATGGCTCCGCCTTTGATCTGGTTGTCGAATACAAAATCGGCGTCACCCTCCGTGATCGGTTCCATGAACCCCGCCACGCGACCGTACTGGCCCGAACCACCGGTCTGTTTTTTGTGGGTGTAATTGAATTCAGCCCGTTGTGTGATGGTTTCGCGGTAGGCAACCCGAGGTTTTCCGGTCTCTACATCTGTTCCGTATTCCCGTTTCATCCGTTCGACATAGATTTCTAGATGAAGTTCGCCCATTCCTTCGATGATCGTCTCGTTGGTTTCATCGTCAACATGGGTACGAAAAGTCGGATCCTCCTTGGTGAAGCGGTTGAGGGCCTTGGACATATTGATCTGAGACTTGTTGTCCTTCGGGGAAATCGCCAGTGAAATAACCGGTTTCGGAACGAACATGGATGTCATGGTCAAGTTCATTCCCGGGGAGACGAAAGAATCTCCGGAAGCGCATTCTATGCCGAAGAGCGCCCCAATATAGCCGGCCTTGATTGCGTCAATTTCCTCCATCTGATCGGCGTGCATTCGTACAACGCGACCGATCTTGATTTTACGGCCGGTTCTCGAATTGACGATGAGCTCCCCTTTGGCCAGCGTTCCTTGATAAACGCGAACATAGGTCAGTTGACCGTAGACACCGTCCTCGAGTTTAAAAGCCAGGGCAACGGTTGGCAGGGAGGGATCGGACAGCAGCGGAACCGGAGTCTCTTCACGGTCGACATCCAGTGCCGTGTTCTCAACGTCCGAAGGACAGGGAAGATAACGGGTAACGGCGTCCAATAGCGGTTGAACGCCTTTGTTCTTGTAAGCCGAACCCATGAATACGGGGGTTAGTTTTCTTGCCAGTGTTCCCCTGCGGACCGCATCGATGATGAGATCGTCGGAAATCGGTTTTTCGTCGAGGATGGCCTCTGTCAGGGCGTCGGAGAAGAGAGATACGGCATCGATCAAGGCATCCCGTTTTTCCCGGGCGGCCGGCAGCAGATCGGAGGGGATTTCTTCGATCCGGATCTTCTCTCCGTTGTCTCCATCGAAATAGAGCGCTTTCATCATGAGAAGATCGATGACGCCTTGAAAATTCGTTTCAAGGCCGATCGGCATTTGCATGGCCAGTGCGTTGTGTCCCAGCTTGGAATGGAGCTGGGCAATCACTCGCGAGGGGTCGGCCCCGCTGCGGTCGCACTTGTTGATGAAGGCAATGCAGGGAACCTTGTAACGCTTCATCTGCTGATCCACGGTGATGGACTGCGACTGAACGCCGCCGACGGAACAGAGTACCAGAACGGCGCCGTCGAGCACCCGAAGAGAACGTTCCACCTCTATCGTGAAATCAACGTGTCCCGGGGTATCGATGATATTGATTTCATGGTTCCGCCATTCGCAAAACGTAGCTGCCGAGGCGATTGTGATTCCTCGCTCCTTCTCCAACTCCATCGAGTCCATCGTGGCTCCGACGCCGTCTTTTCCCTTGACGTCGTG
>JAQTRB010000161.1 GCA_028712015.1 Syntrophales bacterium | reverse complement strand
GATCGACGGCATCGTACGCCTCCAAAAGATTGCGGCCGGTGCCGGGATGCTTGTGAATCTCGGCCAGTTCGGCCGAATTCAACCGCTGTTTCTTGTTGAGGATCTGCTCGGGAATCAGGAACATTCCGACGTCGTGATGCAGCGCCGCCAGCCCCAGTCCGACAAGCTTCCGCGGGGGATAATCCATCCGGATGCCGATCTTGAGGCTGTAGACCATGTTGTTGACGGAGTGGTCGATAAACGTTGTATCGCCGTGTCCGAAAAGCAGCGTCATCGGATACATTTCATCGATCAGGCGGGGCGACTCAACCATTCTTTCGACCAGCTTCAGCGATCGATCCGGGCCGATCCCTTTGCCGGAACCGAGCACCTTCTTCCTGAACTCCGCCATGTAATCGCGGGCCTCGGCGTAGAGTTCTTTCCCGCTTATGGCTATCGGGCTGACGGACGGCGGCGGTTCAACAGGCAAAAAGGTCTCCGCGATCTTCGGTGTCGGTGGAATTTCAACATTCGGCAGGTTCTCGGCGGAATCCTCCCGTTTCGCGGCTGCATCTTCCCGCTTTTCGGCAGGGCTCTCCTCTGTAGGCTTGCCGTTGAAACAGACCAGAAAATCTATATTTTTAACCCTTTGGGTATGCACGGCGCCACCGACGGTCGACGTCCCCGTCTGTTCTCTGACCAAATCCGAAATACGCATTTTCTCTCCTTGGGCATGCGCAGCGCCATTGACGGATGATGCCCCCGTCTGTTTCCTCACCATATCCGAACTGCGCATGAAAAATAAGCCCCCTCGCGTTTGAATTTATCAATAGGCGATCTTGGATCTCAAGTCAAACGCACACTGGTTTAAGTCTCTATACGCAAATACATTAAAATGCAAGATTTTTTTCAATGTTGCTTATGAAAATTGCTTGACAGGAAGACGGTTTTTCGCAGATACTGCGCTCCAAGCGACATAACCATCAACGTTCATGGAGAATCATCATGACCCTCGGGAAAAGGCCGCTGTCGATATCCCTCCTGATTCTTTCCCTTTTTTTACTGTCGTCCTGTACCGTCGAGGCCCCCGGCACCTCCGTGAAGACCTATCGGGAACCGGCGGTCGTTGTCGAGGCTCAGGAAAAACAGCAACGGGAAATGCTCGACGCCATTCAGAAAATGAGCGTCGCCGGCGAAAACCGTGTTTTCAAAGAGGTGAACGGCATCCCCGAATACAAGATCGGCCCCGGGGACGTCCTCACCATCAACTACTGGGTTCCGGCCCGCGACGAGGCCTTCAAACAGACCGTTTATACCGCGACGGTCCGACCGGACGGCAAGATCTCTTTCATTTTTGGCGACAATGTTTTGGTGAACGGCCACACCGCGTCGGAGGTTCGGGACATCCTCATCGAGCTGGCAAACCGGTACATGCGAAGCCCGCGCATCGAAGTGATCGTAAAAGAGTACAAAAGCAAGGAAGTCCTCCTCACCGGTCAGATCAATGCCCTTCAGTATCAGAACAATGTTACCGGCCCGGGCCGCTACCAGTTGAACGGGAAGACAAGGGTCCTGGACCTGATCGTGAGGGCGGGCGGCGTGATCACCGGCAAGGAGACGGGGAATGCGGATCTGCGCCGGGTGGAACTTCTTCGCGAGGGAAAGAGCTACACGCTGAATCTGTACAATGCGATGTTTCGCGGCGACACGGGCGACAACGTCGTTCTGGACCATGGCGACATGATCACCGTTCCGGAACTGCCGACCTACGCCGAACGGGTCTACGTCTTCGGGCAGGTCCGGTCGCAGGGCATCCTGCGGTACCGGGATGCCAACGACCTGCTGACGGCGATCGCGCTTTGCGGCGGGACCACGGCGGTGGCCGTCAAGGCCGATGTCAAGATCATCCGGGAGTACCGGGAGCGTCGGGGCAAGCCGATGATTTTGTCGGCCAACCTGGATGAAATACTGAAGCAGGGCGATCTCTCGCAGAACATCCCGTTGAGGGACGGCGACCTGGTTTACGTGCCCCGTAGCGTGATCGGGGACGTCAACGAGTTTATCGAAGTGATTTCCCCGTCACTCGATTTTCTGTTAACTTATCCGGCCGGCTACCGGGACGCCTACGCCCTGGATCCGAACAAAATGCGTTGGTAGACGAAGGAGCCTTGACGCCATGTCGATGACCTACGACCTGAATCTGCGCGAATACTGGCGTACGATCCGCAAGCGAAAATTCATCGTCATCTATACGGTCGTCATGCTGACCGCCTTCAGCTTCATCACCTCCATCCTGGGTCGTCCGACGCCGGTTTACCAGACCGGCGCCAGCGTCAAGGTCGAAAAAATGGGCTCCGTCACCGGCCTCTATCTCCAGGCCGTCTCCTGGTCCTCCACCAACTACATGGAGACCCAGATGGCCATGATCAAGAGCTATTTCATCCTGGAGCTGGTGGCGAAGAGAATGGGCTTGATCCCGGCCAATCTCCCCTCCGAGGAGGTTCGAAGCAGCGCCCGCTACCTTCCGATCATCCTGGATTTGAAGAATAGGATCAAAACGGAGCAGGAAGGCAACAGCGACATCATCAACATCACGGCCTCCTCCCAGGATCCCCGGATAGCGCAGCGCCTGGCCAACACGGTGGCCCAGGTGTACCAGGAGCGGCACGGGCTGGAGCTGAACAAGCGCATTGTCGAAGCCAAGAAATTCATCGAAGGGCAACTGACCGTTACCCGTGAAAAACTGCTGAAATCGGAGGAGGCGATCCGGGATTTTCGGCAAGAGCACCGTATGGTCTCGCTGGACGCCGAGTCTTCGACAATGACCGGTCGGCTAAACATGCTGAAGACGGCCCACGACCGCGACCTGGCGACGCTCGACAAGATCAACCAGATCGCCAAGATGCTGGATCGCGCGGAGGACAGCCCCCTCTCCTCCAAGGACGTCTTTTATTTCGAAGAGGCGTCGGCCCCATACAAGAGCCTCAACGATCGCCTCGTGCAACTGATGATGGAGCGGGACCTGCTGCTGATCAATTATACGGACGATTTTCCGCAGGTGATCGAGATCAAAAAACAGATCGGCGAAATCGTCACCGGTCTGAAGGCCCAATTGGCAGCCCAAAGACAGGCCCTGTCCCAAACCGTCACGGAAACGAAAAGAGCAATCGCCGGCCTGGACGCACGGATCCACGCCCTGCCCGACAAGGGACTCGAGCTGGCCCGCCTGGAGAGGGACGCGAGCATTAACCGAGAACTCTTCACACAGCTGGAAAAACAGTACCAGCAATCGCAGATCCAGCACGCCGAAAAACTCGAAGAAGTCCAAATCGTCAAGCCGGCGCTGCAGCCAACCAGCCCAATGAACCCGCCGAAGACCGCCGCCACGACGGCCCTGGGCTTTCTGATCGGCCTCGTCCTCGGCGTCGTCTTCGCCTTTGTGATCGAGACCTTCGACACCTCCATCGGCGCCGTGGAGGAGGTGGAGGAATTTCTCGACACGCGGGTTCTGGGGGTCGTTCCCCAAGTCGACACCAACGAACTGAAGAGAACCTTCAAAGAAAAAATGTCGCGGGACATCGGAGATGACGAGCTGTGGCGCATCGGACGCCTGATCTCCCACTTCGCCCCCAAAAGCACCGCCGCGGAGAGTTTCCGCGCCCTACGAACGAATATCAACTTCATCAAGCTGGAACAGGAGATCAAAACGATCGTCTTCACCAGCTCCTCGCCCCAGGAGGGAAAGACCACCATTTCGATCAACCTCGCGATTGCGATGGCCCAGGCCGGCCACAAGGTGCTGCTCATCGACGGAGATTTTCGCCGCCCGGTGGTGTCCAAGATTTTCGGCATTCCGTCCGTCCCCGGTCTGACGGATGTCATCCTCGGCAATTACAAGTGGCGGGAGACGGTGCGTTCCATCACGGACCTGATGATGGGTCAGATGACCACGGAAGAGCTGATGGCCAATCCGGGTCTCGACAAGCTCTTCATTCTGACCAGCGGCACGATCTCCCCCAACCCGGCGGAATTGGTCGGCACGAAGATCAACCGGGAGGTCCTCAGCGAAATTCATGAAGAGTACGAATTCGTGATCATCGACGCCCCCCCGGTCCTGGCGGCCACCGACGCGGTGATTTGGGCTTCCATGGCCGACGGGGTAATTCTCGTCTACCAGGTCGGCAAGATCGCCCGCGGCGCCCTGAAGCGGGCCAAGGCCCAGATCGATAACGTGAAGGCCAGGCTTGTCGGCGTTGTCCTCAACGGCCTGAAGGCGGAAATCAGCCCCGATTACGAGTATCATGACAAGTATTATTACTATTACGGCAGCGAACGGAAAAGGAAGCTGACCCTCAGCGAACGGATCGCCGCCCTGCCGGAACGGGTCAGGCGTTACGCCGGGACGATCCCCGGAAAGATCAAATCGTCTACGGAAGAACCGGAAAAAGAGAAACCGGGATCGGGAATCACCGGCCTGAAATCCCTTATTGAATCGAGGATCGTCAAAATCGTTCTGCTGCTCTTGGCGCTCGGCCTGTTGGCCGCGGGACTGTATTATTCGTGGATGATGACAAAGATCATCCAACCGCCGTCCAAACC
>JAQTRB010000160.1 GCA_028712015.1 Syntrophales bacterium | reverse complement strand
TTCAGCGACCCTCGACGAGCTCCAGGAGGCGGACATCCTGCTCCATGTGATCGACGCGGGCAACCCGGCCTTCGAGGCGCAGATCGCGGCGGTCGAAAAGATCCTCCAGGAGTTGGATCTGATCGAAAAGCCGATCCTCCGGGTCTTCAACAAGATGGACCGCGTCGCCGACCGGTCGCTCCTCGAAACCCTCTGCAGACGCTTTGACGCCGTCGCGATCTCCGCGCTGGCCCCGGCCACGCTGCCGCCATTGATGGAGCGGCTGGAGAGATTGATCCAAATCGGGACCGGCGGGGCGGGATCGAACGGCCGGTTTTCGCCGGACGATCCGTTTCCGGAAGAGGAGCGGATGTGAGCGCCATGAAAAGAATGGATCCAACCTATCGTCGGACGGCCGGTACGATCCTGCTGGTCGCGCTGACCGGCTACGCCGCGCTGAATCTCCTCTGGGAGAGCATCCGTCTCCGACCCAGCCTGCCGAAGACGGACCCGGTCACGATCCACGAGGAGCGGATCGCCCAGCTCCGCCCGCTGCTGCCGCCCGCCGGCGAAGTCGGCTATGTGACGACGGTCGAAAACCGCGAGATCTTCACCGCGGAAGAAACCTTCGCCAATGTGGAATTTCTCGCCCAGTACGTGCTGACGCAATACACCCTCGCCCCGCTGCTGGTCCGCAACCGCCCCGATCTCCCGCTGGTCGTCGGCAATTTCATCGACGGCCCGCCCGCGCCCGGCTTTCTGGAGAGACACGGCCTGGTTCCGCTCCGGGATCTCGGCGACGGGCTGATCCTCTACCAAAGGGGGCGGACGCCATGACCGTATCCGCCCTCGCGTTCGGCGCATCCCTGTTCCTCTCGCTGATCATGGGCGTCCTGCTGACGTACGTTTTTCTTCCCGGTCCGAAAGACGGCGGAAACGCCATGCCGTCCCGGATCTTTGCCGGCGGCGGCCTCGGGATCGGCGTTACATCCTGCCTCTACTTTGCCTGCATGACGGCCGGAATCGCCGGCTACATCCTCTGGATCGAACTCCTCTTCTGCCTGCTTCTCGGCGGCATCGGCTTCGTGGGTTTGCGGCGGGACGCCGCGAACGATCCGCCGCAAACGACCCGGGGGGAAACCAAACGGACCCCCCTGGAGTTGCTGCTGGCGGGAATTCTCTCCATCGAGCTGCTCGCCTCGCTGGCCTCTTTCTTCTTCGCCTGGCGGGAGGCGCCCCACGGCAAATGGGATGCCTGGCTGATCTGGAACATGCACGCCCGGTTCCTGTACCGGATGGGCGAGGCCTGGCGCGAGGTCTTCTCCGGCGGGATGGACTGGTGGACCCACTGGGACTACCCGCTGCTGCTGCCGCTCTCCATCGTCCGTTCGTGGAAGTACATGGGCGCGGAGAGCGTCCTTGTCCCGGCCGCTTTCGCCTTTTTCTTCTGGATCCTCACCCTCGGTCTGCTGCTGTTCGCGCTCGCCCATCTTCGGGGCCGGACCCAGGGTTATCTGGGCGCCATGGTTCTGCTGGGCACCCCTCTCTTCATCCTGATGGGGGCCTCCCAGTTCGCCGACATCCCGCTCGCCTTCTTCATGCTGGCCACCCTCGTCCTGCTCCACCGGCCAAGAAGCTCCTCGGACAATCCCCCGGGCGCGCTGATCCTGGCGGGGCTGGCCGCCGCCTTGAGCGCCTGGACGAAAAACGAGGGACTTCTGTTTTTTCCGATCGTCGCGGCAACCCTTTTGTTCACGGAGGGATACGCAAAAGGATGGAAAACCGCATGGCGCGGAACCGCCCTGTTCCTGGCCGGCGCGCTGCCGGTCCTGCTGACGGTCGCCTGTTTCAAGACACAGCTCTCCCCGACGAACGACCTGGTGGCGGGATTCGACGCGGCCGCCGTCACGGCCAAATTGACGGACATCGGCCGCTACGCGGAGGTCGCAAAGGCCTTTCTCATCACCGGGATCAGCTTTACGCAGGGGTTGTTCGACGCCCGCAAGGGGATGAGCCTGAACATCGGCGGCGCCGTGACCACGGCGGCCCTGATCGGTTATCTATTTCTGATGGGCGTGCGGATCGACCGGCGGGAACGGATCGCGCTCGTCCGGTCGGCCGCCGTCCTCGGCCTGATGCTGCTCGGTTTTTTCTTCGTCTATGTGCTGACCCCGCGCGATCTGGGCTACCACCTCGCCACGTCGCTGAACCGCCTCTTCCTGCAGTTGTGGCCGAGCGTGATCTTTTTAGGTTTCATGATCGCCGGTTCGCCGGAACCGGACCCATCCGCGGGCGGCGGTCCGGGAGCGGCGGCCGCATGGCCGGAGACAGGATCGACCGGGAAACGCAAATCCGGCAAAACAAGGAGAAGGAGATGAATTTCGAACGGAAACCGGAGCGGATCTTGTCCGTCGTCATCCCCGTCTACAATGAACGGGGAACGGTCCTGCGGATCATCGAGAAGGTGTTGAACCTGGAGATCGTCGCGGAAATCATCCTGGTCGATGACGGCTCCACGGACGGCACGAAGGAAATCCTGGAGCAGGCGATGTTCGACCGGCGCGTGAAGCTCTTCTTTCACGATTGGAACCGCGGCAAGGGGGCGGCGCTGAGGACCGGATTCGGCCACGTCACCGGGGAGGTCGTGACGATCCAGGATGCGGACCTGGAGTACGACCCGGAGGAATTCAACGAGATGATCCGGCCCATCCGCGACGGCGTCGCCGACGTCGTTTACGGCTCGCGGCTCTCCGGCGGAAAACCGCAGCGGGTCCACCTCTTCTGGCACCGGGTTGGAAACGGATTTCTGACGTTCCTGACCGATATTCTCTACAACGTGACGCTGACCGACATGGAGACCTGCTACAAGATGTTCCGCAGGGAGGTTCTCGAAGGCATCCGGATCGAATCGGACGATTTTTCCGTGGAGCCGGAACTGACGGCCAAGATCTGCCGGAACAAACGGTGGCGGATCTACGAAATTCCCATCTCCTACTACGGCAGAAACTTTGCGGAAGGAAAGAAGATCACCTGGCGGCACGGGTTCTCCGCCATCTGGACGCTGCTGAAATACCGTTTTAAATAGGGACGGCGCCCTATTATTTCAAGGATGGAGTCGCGCCACTGGGAAATCGTATCCCGGAAGCGCGCATTGGAGATTTTTCGGGTACCCTGCCCCCGCAGCGCAGCGAGGAGGCGCAGGGTCGGAAAATGTCCAGCGCGCGGAGGGATCACGATTTCCCAGTCTTGGAACACTTACATCACCCCCCGGTACCAGCCGCCGTCGATCTGAATCGCGGCGCCGGTGATGTAGCCGCTGCGGTCGGAGGCGAGAAACGCCACGAGCGCGGCGAACTCCTCCGGGGTCCCGAGCCGCTTCATCGGAATGGACGCCTCCCAGCGGCCGATGACCGTCTCCGGCGTCGTCCCCTCTTTTTCCGCGGTCACCTTTGCCAGGTTCCGGACCCGCTCCGTCAGCGTGTATCCGGGACAGACGCTGTTTACGGTCACATTGAACGGGGCAAGCTCGGTGGAGAGCGTCTTGGCCAGACCGATGACCCCCATCCGGACGGTATTGGAGAGGATCAAACCGTCGATCGGCTGCTTGACCGAGATCGAGGTCATGTTGATGATCCGACCCCATCGCTTCGCCTTCAGCACCGGAACCACCTCGCGGGTCATCAGGATCGTCGAGAGGAGGTTGAGGCGGAATCCCTTTTCCCAGAGCGTCTCGTCGATCTCGAGAAAATCCGCCGAAGGAGGGCCTCCCGCGTTGTTCACGAGGATGTCCGCGGTCCCGAAGCGGTCGATCGCTTTGCGGACAAATCCCTTCGCCTGCTCGGCATCGCCGACATCCGCGGGAACGGCCATCACCTCGCCGCCCGTTTCGCGCCGGATCCAATCCGCCGCCTCTTGCAGGTGGGGATCGTCGAGAGCGCCGATGGCAACCCTCGCCCCCTCCCGCGACAGCTCCAGCGCCGTCGCCCTGCCGAGCCCCATGCTCCCGCCGGCCACCAGCGCCACCTTCCCCTTCAGTCCCAGATCCATATCATCCCTCCCGAATCGTTGATATCATCGCAATGACGGCATTTTTCTATCAGATCGCCGCGCCGGCGTCAACGGCCGGGAAGCCCGTCGCCCCCTTTCCCGCAACAGGCAGCCGCCTCCCGCAAATCGTTTTGGGAATCCGGGAATCGATTTCAAATCCGTTCCTCAAAAAACCAAATTCATCATTGACATCGCCCCGATTTTGTTCTACGTTCCTGCTCCGTTTCGTGACCGGGGGTTTTATGAACAGGAATGGTCAATCGAGAAGGATGCGTTCGAGCCGGGACCTGCTTCGCCGGGGCCTCCCGTTGCGCCTCGCCCTTCCCGGGGTGGGTGTACGCCCATCGCCCGTCGCTTTCAGGAGTTGATCATCCCGGAAAATGAACGAATCCTAAAAGCCATGGGTGGAAAATCCATGGCTTTGTTGTTTTCGGAAGCGTAACGACTTTTTTGAGGAAAAGGGCATGCATGAAGTGATATGGCACGGCCGCGGCGGACAGGGCGTCGTCATCGCCGCGCAGATCCTGGCCGAATCGGCCTATCTCCAGGGATTCAAAGG
>JAQTRB010000159.1 GCA_028712015.1 Syntrophales bacterium | reverse complement strand
ACGAAACACAGGGAGGCTACGCTCGGCTGGCGCACCGGATCGAACAGGAGCGGGCGAAGGCCCCGGAAAGGACCCTGCTGGTGGATGCGGGGGACATTGCCATGGGAACGCTGTTCCACACGGACTTTCGCGAGGAGGCCTCTGAGCTTCGGTTGATGGGGAAAATGGGCTACGACGCGGCGACTCTGGGGAACCACGACTATGAGTTTCTGCCCGCCGGTCTGGCTGCCATGCTCCGATCGGCCCGCGCCCGCGGCGAAAGGCTGCCGGTATTGGTGGCCTCCAACGTGGTCTTCACCGCGGACGATCCGCGGGACGCCCCGCTAAAAGCCGCCTTCCGGGAATTCCCGGTCTTGGAATACACCGTCCTGGAGCGAAACGGCCTCCGGATCGGCCTGTTCGGCCTGATGGGGCACGACGCCGCGGAAGATTGCCCCTATTCCGTGCCTGTTACCTTCGCCGATATCACGGAGCGTAGCCGCGCCGTCGTGGACCTCCTGCGGAACCGGGAAAAGGTCGACCTGATCTTTTTGCTTTCCCATGTCGGGACCCATCCCGTGAAATCCCGCTCCGAGGATGAGATCCTGGCCCGTGAGGTCCCCGGGATCGACGTCATCATCAGCGGTCACACCCACACCGTCCTGCCTGAGCCGA
Source organism: Syntrophales bacterium (assembly GCA_028712015.1). Classification (GTDB taxonomy): domain Bacteria; phylum Desulfobacterota; class Syntrophia; order Syntrophales; family UBA5619; genus UBA5619. The sequence continues at coordinate 3,948 of JAQTRB010000159.1, read as the reverse complement.
TTCTCGTCGGGAAAACCATCATCGTTTCGGCGGGATGCTTCGGGGCTTTCCTGGGTGTGCTGGATCTGGATTGGTCGCGGGATTCGGGGGCCCGCGTTGCCGCCTACCGCCTGGAAAAGATTTCCTCCGATCTTCCCGAAGATCCGGTGATCGCGCGGGAGATCGAGACGTACAAGGGAATCCTCGATCGGCGCTATCTGGCGACCACCGGAAACCGCCATGACGAGGTGATCGCCGAATCCGCGTTCGATTTTCCTTCGTCGGCCTATGGCGGGACGAAGCTGGCGGAAACGGGACTGGGGAATCTGATCGCCGACGCTTACCGGTTCGCCGTCCGCCGGGCCGAAGGAAAGGATTACCGGCATGTCCACATCGCGGTGACGTTTGACGGCATCATCCGCGACACCATTCTTGCGGGGAAGATCGCCGTGGCGGATGTCTTCAAGATTCTGGCCCTCGGGTTGGGGATGGACGATCGCGCCGGCTATCCGCTGCTTGCGCTGTATCTGACCGGGACGGAAGTCCGGAGTCTCCTGGAGGTGCAGACCACGATTGCGCCGATGAAGCATGACGCCCAGTTCCAGGTTTCCGGCCTCCGGTTCACCTACAACCCCCGTCGGATCCCCTTCGACAGAGTCCTCTCCGTTGAGGTTCAGGAGGAGGACGGCGCTTTCCGCCCCCTTGTCGCGGACAAGATCTACCGTATCTGCGTCAACGCCTATGCGGCGAAGATGCTCGGTTTCGTCCGCAAGGCCTCGCACGGCCTGATCCGCTTTGCCCCCAAGGACGACGGCGGAAATCCGGTTGTCGACTGGAAGGCCGTGCGAATCGCCGATAAAGCCGACACTGCCGGGACCCAGGAGTTGAAGGAGTGGGTTGCGCTGGCCCGGTACCTTTCCTCCTTTCCCGACCGGAACGGAAACGGGATCCCCGACATTCCGGAATCCTACCGTGCTCCGGAAGGACGAAGCGCCGCGCAGCCCTCCCGGAACCCCGTGAATCTGCTCCGCGGCGCGGGTTGGATCACCTGGGGCGTCCTTGCGACGGCGTTGATCGTCCTGATTCTCCTGGCGCTGATCCTTTGGTGGGTGATCCGGCCGGCGCGGAGACGAGCCGAAAGATGACTGAGGAAGACGCTTTGCCCGCCGGAATGCGGGATGCCCGCGAGGCCGTTCATCCGGGTTCGATTCGGGAATCACGGAGGATTGACAATGCAGATTCATTGTAATATAGCGTCAACGACAGGCCGAACATCGATTGGGAAAGCAGCATTAACATTTGGAATAGGAGGGAGTCCGTATGAAAAATTTTGTCCGTGTGCTGTTGGGTGTCGTATTTCTGGCGACGGTGACCGTTACGCCCGTCCTGGCCAAGACGAATTGGAATGCCAACTCCGTCTGGCCTCCCAAGAATCTTCACAGCGTGGGTCTCACCGACTTTGCCGAAAAGGTGAAGAAGGCCACCAACGGCGAACTCGAGATGGTCGTCCATACGGGCGGCGCGCTGGGGTTTAAAGGCCCCGATCTGCTGAAGGCCGTCCGCGACGGTCTGGTTCCCGTCTCCGATATGCTGATCAGCGGCGTAGCCGGCGACGAGAAGATCTTCCAGATCGTAACCCTCCCTTTTTTGGTCCGGAATTTCGACGAACTGCGCCTGCTGATCGAGATTGCTCATCCGTATTTCGACAAAAGCGCCCAGAAATGGGGCCAGAAAATTCTCTACATCGCCCCCTGGCCGGGAGCGGGACTCTGGACGAAAAACAAGATCACCACCCTTGAGGAAATGAAAGGCCTCAAGACGAGGACCTATGACAAGAACGGCGCCCTGGTGATGGAGGCCGTCGGCGCGACGCCTTTCGCCCTTCCCTTCAGCGAAGTCTATACGTCCCTTCAGACCGGTCTGATCGACTCCGTGATGACCTCGACACCCACCGCCGTGGACGGAAAATTCTGGGAAGTGCTGAAATATTACGAACCCCTGTTCATCACCGCCGCCACCGACATGGTGACGGTCAACCTGAAGGCCTTCCAGAAACTCCCCAAAGCCCAGCAGGACGTCCTCGTGAAGATCGGCAAGGAAACGGAAGAGGCGATGTGGGCAAACGTGAAGACCTGGGACAAGGAGCAGGAAGCCATCAGCAACAAGAACGGCATCGAGACCGTCAAACCGTCCACGAAGGTGATCGGCGAACTGGAGAAGATCACGGAAAACATCCGCGCCGAATGGCTGAAGTCGGCGCCCGCGGACGGCAAGAAGATCTACGACGAATTCCTGAAAAAAGTGAAACGGTAAAAGGCCTTCCCTGAACCGGCCGGCTTGACGCCGGGATCCCGGACGCGTGTCGTCCGGGATCCCGGGCTGTTTTTCCGTTGGATTCCGCCCGGCCGGAATTTGGTCCGCGTCGGCGCGTTTCTCGGCGCCGCTTTCCGGAGAAACCGAAATGAAAACTGTCATCAATGCCATCGACCGGATTTCCGGTTTCGGCGGCTGGACGGCGGGCGTCCTGATGGTCGTCGCACTGTTGATCGGCGTGTCGGAGATCTTTACTCGGTACGTTTTCGGCAAGACGCTGTACATTGCCGACGAGTACTCGGGCTATCTGATGGCCATGCTCACATTTCTCGGTCTGGCCTATACGCTGCGCGAGCGGGGGCATATCCGGATGATGTTCCTCGTCCATTTTCTGAAGGGTCGGCGTCGGGTGATATTCAATATGGTCTGCATGTGTGTCGGATTCGTGTTTTGCATCGGCCTGATCCGGTTCACCGGTGAATTCTTCTGGGACTCGGTGGTCAACCGAACGCAGTCCATGCAGATCACGGAAACCTATCTGGCGATTCCGCAGGCCTTCCTGCCCGTCGGATCGTTTTTCTTGCTGCTCCAGTTTCTGTCCGAGTTTCTCAAAGGTTTTGCCCTCCTGAAGCAAGACACGGAAGGGCTTCGGATCCTGGAGGAAACCGACGAACTGGGGCGATAACGGACGCATTCCTGCGGCCCGCCCGTTATTCAGCGGAGATGAAAAATGAGTGTTGATCTGGGACCGGTTTCCGCGGTGATTCTCGGACTGCTGATCCTGTTTTTGGGAGGGTCGATCTGGATCGGCATCGCCCTGTTTATCGTCGGCATGGGCGGCTTCTTCATTTTCACCGATATCTCCTACGGATCCTTGCTGGCGAACATCGCCTGGAACAACACCAGCGGATCGGCCATGATGGCGCTTCCGTTCTTCATCTGGATGGGAGAGATCCTTTTCCGCAGCAAGATATCGGAAAGCCTTTTTCGGGGTCTATCGCCGTGGATGGATTCCATCCCGGGACGGCTCGTACATGTGAATATCGCCGCCTGTACGTTCTTTGCCGCCGTCAGCGGCTCCTCCGCCGCGACGACGGCGACCGTGGGGAAGATCACCGTTCCGGAATTCAAGAAAAGGGGATATGATCATAATCTATCGATCGGATCCCTGGCCGGCGCGGGCACGCTGGGGTTCATGATTCCGCCGAGCATGATGATGCTCGTGTACGGGATCATCGGCGACGTGAGCATCGGCAAGCTCTTCATCGCGGGCTTCATCCCCGGCTTCATGATGGCCTTCATGTTCAGCGGCTATATCCTGGCGCGCTGTCTGATCTCTCCCGAGCTCGCTCCCAGAGGCGCGGAACGTTACACCTGGAAGGATCGATTCAGGGCCCTTCCCGCCATCGCGCCCGTCGTTATTCTCATCCTTTTCGTTCTGGGCAGCATTTACATGGGAGTGGCGACACCCACCGAGGCGGGGGCGCTGGGCGTCGTGGGCGCATTTTTCTTTGCGGCGATCACCAAAAGCCTCACCTTGGACGTTTTCAAGGTGAGTCTGCTGGGGTCCGTCCGGACCAGTTGCATGATCATGCTGATCGTCATGGGCGCCGCGTATCTGTCGAACGTGATCGGATACCTCGGAATCACCCGGGC
>JAQTRB010000158.1 GCA_028712015.1 Syntrophales bacterium | reverse complement strand
GAAGACCGGGGCTACCACCGGGCAGCGACCTCGCAGAAGTGCGTCCGGGCGGGGGGAAAACACAACGATCTGGAAAATGTCGGCGTCACCGCGCGACATCATACGTTTTTCGAAATGTTGGGAAATTTTTCCTTCGGGGATTATTTCAAGGCCGAGGCGATTGCCTGGGCGTGGGAATACCTGACCGTCGCGATGGGGCTGCCGAAGGAAAGACTATGGGTCACGATCTATACGGACGACGACGAGGCGTTCCGGATCTGGCATGACGCGATGGGGGTCCCTGAGGACAGGATCGTCCGAATGGGCGAGAAGAGCAACTTCTGGATGATGGGGGAAACCGGTCCCTGCGGCCCCTGCTCCGAGATCCTCTACGACCAGGGGAAGGATACGGGCTGCGGAAAACCGACCTGCGACGTCCACTGCGAATGCGACCGGCACCTCGAGATCTGGAACCTCGTTTTCACGCAGTTCGACCGTGACGTCTCCGGGAAGCTGACCCCGCTGCCGAAACCGAACATCGACACGGGGATGGGTTTGGAGCGCCTGGCTGCCGTCGTCCAGGGGGTGACGAGCAACTATGAATCCGACCTCTTCACGGGAATCATCCGCTTCATCGAAAAAATCAGCGGCCGGACCTACAAAAATAATGAAGATGACGACATCTCCATCCGTGTGATCGCCGACCACAGCCGTTCGGTCACCTTTCTCGTCGGCGACGGCGTTCTGCCGAGCAACGAGGGGCGAGGATACGTCCTCCGCCGGATCCTGCGGAGGGCGGCGCGTCACGGGAAACTTCTTGGCATGAACCGCCCCTTTCTCAATGAGGTGTGTGGGGTCGTAATCGACGAGATGAAGGAGGCCTATCCCGACCTGGTCGACAAGGCCTCCTTTATCCGGAAGGTGGTGGAGAGCGAAGAGGAACGCTTCATCGAGACCCTCGATGCGGGCCTCCGGATCCTGCAGGAGGAGGTGACGGCCCTGCAGGCGGCCGGGAGAGAGGTTATCCCGGGGGAGATCGTCTTCAAGCTCTACGACACCTTCGGCTTTCCCACGGATCTTACGGCGGATATCGTCCGCAAGGACGGCCTGTCGCTTGATATGACCGGTTTTGAAAAAGCGATGGCGGCCCAGCGGGAGAAGGCGCGGGAGTCCTGGAAGGGAAGCGGCGAAGAGGCGATTTCCGAGGTTTATCATCGGCTCTCCGTCGAAGGGATTTCAACGGAATTTGTCGGGTACGGCTGCAATGGCGAACCGTTCGAATCGAAAGTGACGGCCATTCTGAAGCAGGGTCGGCCGGTGGCGGAGATCGACGCCGGCGACAAGGCGGAGATCATCGTTGAACGGACCCCCTTTTACGGAGAGATCGGCGGCCAGGTCGGCGACACCGGCCTGATCGAGGGCGAAGACTTTCTGTTCGAGGTCACGGATGTCAAGCGCCCCCTTGACCGGTTGATTAGCCACGTCGGACGGCTTCGGCGCGGAAAGGTCCGGGTCGGTGACACCGCCCGGATGATGGTGGATGACGAGACGCGGCAGGCGACCGAGGCGAACCATTCCGGGACACACCTCCTGCAGGCCGCGTTGAAAACGGTTCTCGGGGAACATGTCAAACAGTCCGGTTCGCTGGTCAACGCCGAGCGGCTCCGTTTCGACTTCACCCATTTTTCCCGGATCGAAGAGGGGGAGCTGGCGCGGGTGGAGACGCTGGTCAACCGGATGGTCCGGGCGAACGTGCCGGTGGAGACCGAGGTGATGCCCCTCGATGAGGCGTTTAAAACGGGGGCAACGGCGGTTTTCGACGAAAAATACGGCGCGACGGTCCGTGTCGTGAAGATGACCGGGTTCAGCAGTGAGTTCTGCGGCGGGACCCATGTGGCCCGGACCGGCGACGTCGGCTTCTTCAAGATCGTCCACGAATCGGCCGTGGCCGCCGGCGTCCGTCGGATCGAGGCGGTCACCGGCAAAAAGGCCGTCGAGCATGTGCAGCGTGTTGAGAACGAACTTCGGGAAACGGCCGGGCTTCTGAAGGTTGGCCTGCTGGAGACATCGGACAGGACGGAAAGACTTCTCCGGCGGGAGCGGGAACTGGAAAAGGAGATCGAAGCGCTCAAGGGAAAACTGGCGGCGAAGGATTCCGGCGATCTGATGGGTCATGTCCGGAAGATCAACGGGGTCGACGTTTTGGCGGCCGCTGTGGAGGCGTCCGATGTGAAGACCCTCCGGGATTTCGGAGACAAGCTCCGGGACCGGCTCCGCTCCGGGATCATTCTCCTGGGGAGCAAGGCGGAGGGCAAGGCAATGCTCCTTTGTCTGGTCACGAAGGATCTGACGGACCGGTACCACGCCGGAAACATCATCAAGGCCGTAGCGCCGCTCGTCGGCGGAAGCGGCGGCGGCCGACCCGATATGGCCCAGGCGGGCGGCCCAAAGCCGGAGTTCCTGGAGAGGGCGCTGGAGAAACTTCCCGAGCTGCTGTAAGAAACAAACCTACCGGCCGATTTTGGCGAGAACGCCCCGGGCGAATTCTTTTCCGTCCGTCAGGTCCGTCTCGTTGGGGTGTTCGTGGGCGCCTTGCGCCTCTTCCGCCCAGGCCCGATGTTCCACCTGTTTCATCAGCGCATCGATCACTTTTTCGCTGACCCTCCCCCGGACCCCGAAGGTGCCGACGATTTTTGCACCGGTGGCGAGACCGACCGCATGCTCCAATGCCTGCTTGGGCAGTTGCCCTCCCCGGAGCGAACCGTGCGTGCAGAAGAGGGCGACGTTCTGTCCTGCGGTCAGGCCCCTGAAAAAAGGGATGAGCTTCGCGGGAACGCTGTGGGCTTGGACCGGAAATCCCACAAAGATGATATCGTAGCCCATTGTGCTCTTGATCTCCTGAACGGGGAGGAGTTCCTTGTCGACATGAATCGCCTCGTAGATGGCGCGGGCGAGCTTTTCCGTGTTGCCCGTTACAGAGTAGTAGGTGACCAGAGCCTTCATCGTGTTTTTGCCTCCTCTATGGATTTTGAGGAATGATTACAAAATTCCCCGGGGAAACGCAAGCGACAATGGATTGAGCGTTCCTTCACTCGACATCGACATCTCTTCCGAACTTTTCATAGGTGTCGAGATCGGGCGTACCGATCGTCACGGTTCCATTCCCGGTGAAGTGGAGATACGTCCTTGCCGAGAGGATGGAGTACCAGAAGCCAATCTTTTTTCCCCCCGTGTCGAGAAGGTCGAATCGATGAGGAAACTCCCGATACTCGAAAGCCTTGGCCTTCATAAAACCAACGATATTTCGGAGTTCTTCCGGGGTCATTTTGACTTCTTTCCAGAGGGTTTCCGGGTCGAGCCGTTGGTCCCGGCGCAGTCCGATGAGCGCGTTTGGATAAAGATCCGATCCGCTGATGTAGTAACGAAGCTCGGAGTCGACCATGCCGTTTTCCAGAGCCCTGCTCGTTTCGTCGCCGGGGTGGATGCGGCCGTAATTTTGGAAGAGGGTGCCCGAACAGGACCATCCGCCAAAACAAAGAAGGAGCAGCGCGCACAGCCCGATACGGTTTTTTGAATGCGTTTTTCGATTCATCTTTTCCTGTTTCGTGATCGGCATGGTCAGTGCTCCTTTCGCGAGGATCGATCGCATCGGCCCCACATGTGACCGCCGTCAGATCAGCTTTTCAATCGTCAGCTTCTTTGCCAGGAACTCGTTGGCCTTCCGGAGCCGATCCTCGGGCGCGCAGGCCGCAAAAACGGCCGCTTGCACCGCGTTCGGAAAATAGCCCCGGGCGGCCTGTTGCAGCCGTTCCGGATCGACATCGAGCACCTCTTCCCGGAACCGGCGGCGGAGCTGATCGGTTAATCCCGAAAACATCCGGATCAGCGCCGTATACCCCCTGCCTGCCGGGTCCAGCGGCCGGTCGAGCGATCCAATCGTTCCGATCACCGCCTTTTCCATCTCATCGCGGGGGATCGGCTCGTTGCAAACAAAATCCGCCGCTTTTTCAAAAATATCGATGGTTTCCATCAGATGGGGGTCCCGGTAAGAAAGGAATGCGAACAGACCGCTGACCGGTTCATAACGACAGGAACCGCCGTAGGCCCCTCCCTGAACCCGAATATGGCGGTAGAGATAGCCGTTCGACATCTGTCTCGCAAGTACGAAAAGCGCGGAGGAAAGCGGATCGGCGTACGGCGGCGCCGCAAGAACCTTGGCGACGTAGCAGACTTCGGCCGGAATGGCGATTCCGACATGGGCAGGTCTGGGATTGCGCCAATCCGTGACCTTGGCCGTGTTTCCGGCCGGCAGGGCTCCGACCAGCATCTCTGTGGCGGCGGTCAGCCTCTGCAGTCCCTCCGCTTCGGCCGTCATGTTCAGCAGTAGCCGTTTCTCGACGAAGACGATCTTACGGAGGCGCTCAAGTTTCTCGATCAGATCCTCCCGAAGATCGTTGAGACGGTCGGCCACGCCGGCAATGAGCCGAAGCTGGGTTCGGCCATGCCATTGTTCGGCCCGCCAGGCGGGCGGGGAAAGGGCTGCCGCGGCTGCCATCTGGGCGAAGAGATGACCTGACGGAATGACCGATGCGTGGAGATCGTTCTTTCTCTCGAGGATCAGCTCCCTCATCCGTGCGGTTTCCGACAGGTTCCCCGCGGTCAGCACGTCGCGA
>JAQTRB010000157.1 GCA_028712015.1 Syntrophales bacterium | reverse complement strand
CCCACTTCTTCAGAGGCCGGGAAGGCTGAATGAACGGCCGGGCCTGGCCGCTGATCATTGCATAGCTTTTTCGTGTTAGGTAGTAATTGATCGCAAATGCGGTGATGGAGGGGACCAGAAGGATGACGCTGATGGTCGCCCCCAGGTCGAAGCGCTGCATGCCGAAGACCTTGTTGACGATCTCCGTCGCCAGAACCGAATAGTCGCCCCCGATGACGATCGGAATCCCAAAGTCCGTGATGGTCAAATTAAAGCAGAGTGCCGCTGCACTGGCAATTCCGTACTTTGCCGACGGGAGCGTCACCTTGAAAAAGGTTTTCAATGCCGATGCTCCCAGGCTCTGCGCGGCTTCATCCAGCCTGGTATCCACGGCAGACAGGGTTGTATAGAGAATGAATAGCGCGTTGGGAAAACAGTAGAGGACCTCTCCCACAATAATTCCCGTGGCTCCATAAATGTTCCAGCTTGTTTCCAGCAGGTAACGCGTGATCACACCATTGCGGCCGAAGAGCAGGATGAGCGCCAGGGCCTGGATGATGGTGGGCGCGATCAGCGGCAGTGTCGAGACCATGTAAAAAAATCCTTTGCCGGGCATGGTTGTGCGGGCCAAGCCGTAGGCAAACAGGAAGGCCAGCACCGTTGTGACGACCATCGTCACAATGGAGACGTACATGCTGTTGTAAAAGGATTTGTATATCCGGGGTTCGGAAAAAAAATCGAAATAATTCTGCAGGTTAAAAACCCCATCCTTGAAGAAGCTCAGTCGGCAGATATCCACCACCGGATAGAGAAGAAAGACCGTCAGGATAACCATCAGAAACACTGTGATCACCCAGGTGAAGAGGTTGTCGGCGGTGAACCACGAAAAGAATCCTTTTCCGGAAGGTTCAATGGCGTTCATTGGGCGCACTCCTCTTCCGGAAACACCAGATAGGATTCAGGCGCGCAGTACACATATACCGGATCACCCGTTTTCAGGGCACGCTGTTCGAAATCTTTTTCGATGATATCCGAGATGATCTCTTCCCCATTCAGACGGATCAGAAGCCTGACGGCGGCACCCTGAAACACCACCACTTCGATCTGTCCGGCAGTGAGATTCATGGGTTCGGAAACCTGCGGGGTTGAGTCCCCTTTAAACACCTCCACATTTTCCGGACGAATCGCAAGGGAAACATGCTCCTCCCTGCTGACGCCGTTGTGCGCCACCTTAATCTTCCTGCTGCCGATATCAACAACATCGACGGTACGGCGTCCCTTGAAAAAATTCGATGTGCCCACGAAGTCCGCAACGAAATTACAGGTCGGGTTCTTGTAGATGTCGATCGGTCGTCCCACTTGCCTGAACTGCCCTTTTTCCATAACCACCACGCGATCCGCTATGGAGAGCGCCTCTTCCTGGTCATGCGTGACGTGGATCATCGTCTTTTTCAATTCTTGCTGCAGCCGTTTGATCTCCGCCCGCAGTCGGAGCCTGATTTTTGCATCGAGCGCGCTCAGGGGCTCATCGAGGAGCAGAACCTGGGGATCGGGGGCCAGAGCCCTCACCAAAGCGACACGCTGCTGCTGGCCTCCGCTCAGTTGCGCAGGATAGAGTTTTCGCCAATCGGACAGACCGATCAGGTCGAGCATCTTGTTCAGACGATCGTTTATATCCTGTTTCGCCCATTTTCTCATCCTGAGACCGAAGGCAATGTTTTCCTCCACCGTCATATTCGGAAACAGCGCGTAGGATTGAAAGACGATTCCGAATTCCCGTTTTTTGGGAGGCAGGTCATTGATGATGCGATCGTTGAAAATGACGTTTCCTTCCGTAACGGTCTCAAAGCCGGTGATCATGCGCAGGATTGTGGTTTTCCCGCAACCGCTTGGACCCAGAAAGCAGATGAATTCCCCTTCCTTGATCTCCAGATTCACATGATCGACCGCGGTAAGATTCCCGTAGCGTTTTGTCAGTTGCTCCAGTTTGAGGTCTCTACCCATTGTCCATCCTCTCATAGATGTTCAGTGTTCTATACAGAATCCGTGGGTAAAATTTCATTTCCGGTCATCCCGTACGGGCGGGATGACCGGGATTTGATCGTTATCTATTGAACAGGGTTTCCCACTTCTTCTTGATGTCGGAGGCGTTTTTCGCCTGCCACGCAAAATCCATGGGGTGGAGTTTTATGGCGGACAACTGCGGCATATCCAAACGGGAGCTGATTCCGGGAAGGGTCACACCGTGTTTGAATGCGGAATAAGCCTTCATGGCGTTGTCCGTAATGGCCCAATCCAGGAATTTTTTGGCGGCATCGGGATTTTTCGCACCCTTCATCAGAGCATTGGCCTCCACTTCATACCCGGCCCCTTCAACCGGGAAAACATATTTTACCGGATAACCCTGTTTGATCATTTCGGCCACGGGGAAATCGAAGGAGGCTCCCACGGCAAACTCGCCGGCAGCGGTCATCTTTGCCGGACGGGAACCGCTCTTGATGTACTGACCGATATTCTTGTCGAGCTTCTTGAGGAACTCCCAGCCGTCTTCCTTGCCTTCCTTCGCTCCGTACATCTGAAGGATGCTGGCAATCTGGAGAAAGCCCGTTCCGGAGGCTACCGGGTTGGGCATGGTGACCAGACCCTTGAATTTTGGATCAAGAAGGTCGTTCCACCCTTTCGGCATCGGAAGCCCCTTCTCCTGCATCACCTTGGTATTTACGCAGAAGCAGGCAATGTACATGTCGATTCCGGCATACATGAACTGGGGATGAACGAATCGTTTTTCGAGTCTCTCCACCCCCTTCGGTTTGTAAGGCACCAAAAGTCCTTTGGGAATAAACTGTTCCATTTCGGTGACGGCCCAGCCCCACACCAGGTCCGCCTGCGGGTTGTCTTTCTCCGCCAGCATGCGGGCGCCCAGTTCACCCGTGGAAAGACGGATGACATTGATTTCAAGGTCCGGCAATTCTTTTCTGGCTAATTCGAGATATTTGACCGTTTCGTCTGTCTCAAGGGAGGTGTAAACGGTCACCTTCTGCGCAGCCGGTGCGCTAACCGCCAGACACATGGCCATGATCAGAACGACGCACAACAAACCTGAACGCTTCATACGCCAACCTCCTTTTTTTAAATGGGTTTAAAGATGCGATCCTGAACGATAGAAACACCATAAAAACGCTTACAGTCTGTCTATTTCATCACAGGTTCTTATCGGAAAGACATGCCTGAACAGATCAGACACGGCGTTCTGATATCAGATTTGACCTACACGGTCAACAAGGATATTCGCCCGGATATTGACGAATGCCCGTCAACATAGAACAGGCATTGAAACATGGCGTTTCTCCAAACCTTCCGTCAGACGGCGCAGCGAACGGCACGACCGGGGAGAAGCTCCAGACGGAATCTTCGGTTTGCCAACTCTTCGGGTCGAAGGAATCGGCGGATTTCTCGTAATGTCAATATGTTGTAATCTGATTCTCGGATCGCCCGCAGCAGGTGGACAAATGCATCGGCGCCTAACCCTCCCTCCATTTCCGCATGAACCGGCAGAACATGGATGCCTCCCGCCGCGAGATCAAGAAGAACCCTTCGCCCCCCTTCCTCGATTCCCGTTTCCTCGAAGCAGGGAAGATCGGAGGGAATCTCCACCAGATCCGTTCCTTCATGAACAAAGGGTTCCTTCGCCCTCGTGCAGCTCAGATATTCGAAGCGAAAGTTACCCACCAAGGAAAGCACACGGTCGTCGATGAGCCACGCGGGAGCGGCAAACGAGGTCGGTCTTTTTCCGGTCAGAAGTACAAAGCCTTCGATACCCCGTTTAAACCAATCCCGAATCCATTCCTCCGTTTGCCGGAACAATCCATCCTGCCAACGGCGGTGGTCCCACGCATGAAATTGAACCTCGTGTCCCTCCTTCATCATACGCCGGACAAGGTCAGGAAAGGACAGGGCAATCTTCGGGGAAGGAAGCAGCGTGCCGTATAGGGCAGTCCGAAAGCCATAGAGGCTTGTCGCGCGCGTGCGAATCATTTTTTTGAGAAATAGAGGGTTTTTCAGAATCTGGAACAATGCCCTTCCCGAAGAATCCGGCCCGATGCTGAGGAAAAACGTGGCGCGAATTCCTTCGCGGTCCAGCAGCGAAAGAAGCCGGGGGACACCTTTCTTCATCCCCTGGTAGGTGTCGACGTCGATTTTCAATCCCAGGATTCTACTCATGCCACCTTGAACGGAACAACCTCTCGCTTGTCGCGGACCGATCATTTGGGTTTTTTCCTGAGCGGAGCCTCATTCTCTTCGAGGAAGGAATGTAGAGTCATCCTCAAGGAATCCTCAAGTCCGATGAGCGGGGTCCATCCGAGAAGGGCTTTCGCCTTTTCAATGCTCGGTTTTCGGGTGTAGATGTCTTGGTAGCCCTTGCCGTAATAGTCCCGTGCCGGCACTTCGATGATTTCCGAATAGACGTCATCCGTTCGATGGTTCGGATGCTCACGGAAGAGTTTCTTCAGCTGAATCGCCAGCTCCCGAACGGAGCACTCATTGTCGGGATTGCCGATGTTGATGATCTGATTCTTGCAGATGTCGTTCCGGTTTTCCAAAATACGAAGCAATGCCGCAATGCCGTCGTCCACATAGGTAAAACAACGTTTCTGCCGACCGCCGTCCACCAGGCTGATCGGCTTCTGCATCAGAAGATCGGCGATGAATTGTGTCACCACCCGGGAACTCCCCTCCT
>JAQTRB010000156.1 GCA_028712015.1 Syntrophales bacterium | reverse complement strand
TTATCGTACCTATCAGTTCATCATGGGCTTGGGAATGAAATGCATTCCCTGGATCGAACCCGTCATCATCGACGGCGCGGACAGCATCAAGCAACTCGCCACGGTGGTTAAAGAGAAAGGTTTCAATAGCGTTCTTGTCGTCACCGATCCGGGCTTGATGGGCCTTCACCTTCCCGATCCTCTTTTCGCAGCGCTCCATTCAGCGGGCATCGAGTATTCACTCTACGATCAAGTGCAGCCCAATCCCACCATCGACAACATCGAGGCGGCCCTGAAGATCTATCACGCAAACCATTGCCAAGCCGTCATCGCTTTCGGCGGCGGTTCACCCATGGATTGCGCAAAAGTGACGGCGGCAAGGGTGGCCCGCCCGAATCGTTCGATTACCCGGATGAGAGGTCTGTTTAAGGTAATCCTTCCCGCTGTTAAAATGGGATCTCTTTTACCTCCACCTCTTTTCGCCATTCCGACCACGGCAGGCACAGGCTCCGAAACGACCATCGCGGCCGTGGTGTCGAACTCACAAACCCATGAAAAATATCCGATTACCGACCCCGTGATTCGACCGAGATACGCCGTTCTTGACCCTTTGCTCACGGTCGGGCTTCCGCCCCACATCACGGCGACCACGGGCATGGACGCCTTGGCCCATGCCGTCGAGTCCTATATCGGTAAATTCTATAATAGTGAAGATACCCGCAAGAAAGCGGTTTTGGCCGTCGAGATCGTTTTTAAAAATATTGAAAAAGCTTATAAAAACGGTAAAGACCTTGAAGCACGCGGACAGATGCTGCTTGCCGCCTATTATGGAGGATATTCATTCACACGCGGCGGCGTTGGTTATGTTCACGGCATAGGTCATAATCTCGGTGGCATGTACGGTGTTCCTCATGGTCTTGCAATGTCGGTTATTCTGCCTTACGTTCTTGAATGGTACGGCGAAGCAACGCACAAATCTCTTGCTGAACTTGCGGATGTCGCCGGCGTTTCCAAAGCCGGTATGAGTCAGTCTCAAAAGGCGGAAGCTTTTATAAAAGCCATTAAGGCCCTCAACAAAAGAATGAACATTCCGAGCAAGTTTGATTGCATCAAAGATGAAAACATCCCGACAATCGCCGAACGTGCATTAATCGAATGCAACCCTACATATCCCGTTCCGAAGATCATGAACAAAGAGAATTGTATGGCGGTGATCAGATCCCTTAAAGCACAAGTGAAATAATCAACCGGGGGGTGTGCCATGAAAAAGCCCTATATGGGGAAAATCCTCATGGTGGATTTGTCGAGTGGGACAATGACGGAGGAAGCAATCCCCGACCGTGTTTATGAACAGGTCCTGTCCGGGATGGGGCTGGGCGCTTATGTCCTTTACAATCGCATGCCGGCAGGCGCCGATCCTCTGGGACCGGAAAATATTCTCGGTTTCTGTTCGGGAATGCTGGTCGGGACAGGCAGCTTTTTTTCCGGTCGGTGGACTCTCGTGGGCAAGTCACCCCTGACCGGATGCTGGGGCGACGCGAATTGTGGCGGCACCTTTGCTCCGGCTATTAAGCGCTGTGGCTACGATGCCGTTTTCTTCAAAGGCATCAGTCCCGGCCCTGTTTATTTGTATGTAAAAAATGGTCAACCCACACTGAAGGACGCCTCTGATCTATGGGGACGGGACGCCATCGAAACGGAAGAGGCACTCAAGAAGCGGTACGCCCCCAAAGCTGCCGTGGCCGTCATCGGCCCTGCCGGAGAGAGGGTATCCCTCATTTCCGGTGTCTGCAGCGACAAAGGCAGAATCGCTGCCCGATCCGGTCTGGGCGCAGTGATGGGGGTGAAGAAGCTCAAAGCAATAGTCCTTGACGGTGTTCAACGCATTGGGACCTATGATCCGGCGGCAATGAAACGCCTGAGCCGCCACTGCGCCAAGTGGACCGGCTTTCCTTTGCCCCTCGCTTCGGGGAGCCTGTTTGCCCATGTAGGGACGCTCATGCGCTTGACCCCTGTTCTCTTCCCCCAGGATGGTCTTTTATACAAGTCCATTCTGAAAAAGTGGGGCACGGGGGGCATGAACCAATTGTCCATCGAAATGGGCGATTCTCCCCTGAAAAACTGGAGTGGATCCAATTGCGATTTTCCCTTGGAGAAGTCCCGGAAGATCAATCCCGATCTCATCAAGAAAACGGAAATTGTAAAGTATCATTGTTATTCCTGTCCATTGGGATGCGGCGGCATCTGTGCCACGAAGGGGAAATATGCCCACACCCACAAACCGGAATATGAAACCATTCTGGCGTTGGGCGGTTTGTGCATGAATGAGGACCTGGACAGTATCTTTTACTTGAACGAGCTTCTGAACAGGGCCGGCATGGATACCATCTCCGCGGGCGCAACGGCGGCGTTTGCCATTGAATGTTACGAAAAGGGCATCCTGACCAAAGAAGATACGGATGGTCTGGAGTTGAAATGGGGCAATACGGAGGCTATTGTCGCCCTCATCGGGAAGATGATCAACAGGGAGGGGATCGGTGATCTCCTGGCCGACGGAACAAAGATCGCCGCTGCCCAAATGGGCAAAGGAACGGAGGAATTCGCGATCCAGGCAGGAGGCCAGGAGCCGGCCATGCATGACGGCCGGAATGATCCGGGCTTCAACGTCCATTACAGCGTGGAGCCGACGCCGGGCCGTCATACGCTCGGCGCCCATCTGTATTACGAAATGTTTCAGCTCTGGAAGCGCGTCAAGGGTTTACCCAAACCAAGCCCGCTCTTCACGAAGGCAAGCAAGTACAAGGTCAATCCGGAAAAGGCCCAAATCGCAGCCGCGTGCAGCAAGTTCATGAGCCTGGCCAACGGGGCCGGCCTGTGTATGTTCGGTCTTTTTATCGGGGTGAAGAGAGTTCCGACATTTGACTGGCTTAATGCCGCAACAGGCTGGCGGTTGACGCCCGAGGAATATATGACCATCGGTGAACGGATTCAAACCCTGAAACAGGCTTTCAACATCAAGCATGGCATTGAACCGAGAAACAACTTCATCAGCAAACGGGCCCAGGGCGAGATTCCCCAGAAGGAAGGGGCAAATAAGGGAAGGTCCGTGGATGTGGAAAAACTCGCCGCAGATTACTGGGATCAGTTTGGATGGGACACAACCACCGGCAAGCCTAAGAAAGAAACCCTGCGCAAGCTGGAAATCGAATAAGAGGTCAATAGGCATGTCATATACGATCATGGAAAAATGCAATGGTTGCGGCTCCTGCATGCGTGTTTGTCCGGCGGTCGCCATTTTGGGTGAAAAAAAGAAGCCCCATACGATCAACGCGAATTTATGCATCGAATGCGGCGCTTGCGGCAGGGTATGCCCGCAGGCGGCCGTTCTGGATGCCGCGGGCGTTGCGTGTATTATGGTCAAACGATCCGAATGGCTCAAACCCGGCATAGCATTGGAAACCTGTGTGGCTTGCGGCATATGTATTGATGCCTGCCCGGTGGGTTGTCTGTCCCTGTCTGAGTTGCCCCGGAACAAAGGGGTGGATGCTTTCCCGAGTTTGAAGGATGCCAAGGCCTGCGTCGGTTGCGGTTTCTGCGGCCGGGAATGCCCGGTTGACGCCATTACAATGAAGAAACCGGGGATTTGATCGTTGCGCCTCCCCACCGGTGAAATTCATCTCTGGTTCGCCTTTCCCGGCGAAACGGGGGATCCGCGGACAGCCGTCCCGGTCCGTCCGATCCTCGATGACGCGGAGCAAACCCGAATGGCGCGTCTCCGCTTTTCGGGGGGGCGCCATCTTTTTCAGATCAGTCATGGCCTGGTGCGAACGACGCTTTCGCGGTATTCGAACATCCCTCCGGAGAAATGGCGGTTCGTGAAGAATGCCCAAGGAAAACCATCGATCGATCCGAATCTCGATTCCGTCCCGATATCGTTCAGCCTGGCCCATACGAAGGGGCTGGCGGTCGTGGCGGTGACGGGTGGGGCGGATGTTGGGGTGGACGCAGAGAGGTTGGATCGCCGCGTCGATGCGCCCAAACTCAGCGGCCGTTTCTTCTCGCCGGAGGAGGTCGCGGCGCTGCAAGAGATCCCCCCCGAACGGTTGCGGGAACATTTTTTCCGCTACTGGACACTGAAGGAATCCTATGTCAAGGCGCGGGGGCTCGGACTTTCGCTGCCGTTCGACTCTTTTTCGTTCCTTCTTCCGCGGGAAACCCCGCTCCGGATCGGTTTTTCCGGAGACGATCCACGGCATGCCGAAGACTGGCGTTTCGCCTTGTTCCGGATCCGTTCGCGATACCTGGGGGCCGTCGCGGTCGCGGCCGGCCGACCCGGTCCCGTTCGAATCCAGCCTTTTCAGATCCTGCCTTCTGAAGAGGTATCGAGCCTTGCCGTCGAATGGGTAGGACTGTCGCCGGGCGTTGAAATTTGACCCTCTTTCATTCCTCTTGACAGCGTCCGCCGATTGTATTATGGACCAGCCATATCCCTGTGGGTCGCCCGGACGGGCGAAAGGGAAGACGGTGCGATTCCGTCGCGGTCCCGCCGCTGTAACCGGGGACAAAGGCCGCTGAACGTCACTGTTTGCGAAAACGGGAAGACGCGGCCGGAGGTTGATCCGGAAGCCAGAAGACCTGCCCGCAGAATGTCCTGTTCGATTGGCCCTCGCGGAGAGGGGTCGCGGCTGCGCAAACGGTTGAGGATGAAAAACGGCATCCCCACGTCGAAAGACGCGGGGATTTTTTT
>JAQTRB010000155.1 GCA_028712015.1 Syntrophales bacterium | reverse complement strand
AGCGCCCCGGCGCCCTGGATGAGAACGTTTTCGAAGGGCCGGAGTTCGATCGCGTCCCAGCCGGCCACCACCGTCGACAGGGCGCAGTTCGCCGGGGCGACCTGTTCGTCGGTCAGTTCCGCGGGAACACGGATGACGCAGGTTCCCGGGGTGATGTAGCAGTATTCCGCAAATCCCCCCACGAAATGGGGCCAGTCGGCGCAACTATCGTGGCCGTACTTCTTCAGGTGGCTGCACTTCATCATCAGCCCCTTTTCGCGGCAGTAGTAGCATTTCCCGCAGTTGTCCATGATGGTCCAGGTGATGCGGTCACCCACCCGCAGGGGATTGTTTCCCGAATCCATGGTGACGCCTGAGCCGAGTTCAACGATGTTGCCGACGATCTCATGACCCAGAATGATCGGCAGCGGCGATTTTCTACGGCCCGTCCACGTGTGGAGGTCCGAGCCGCAGATCGTGCAGCAGGCGATCCGGACCAGAATGCAGCCGGAACCCACGTCCGGGAGAGGATACTCCCGGATTTCCAGCTCTGTTTTGGCCGCCGTCATGACGGCGGCCCTTCCTGTCTTGCTCATCTGGACACCTCCATCCTATCCGAACAGAAACTTGGGCAGCCACAGGGCAATCTGCGGGAAATTGTAGATGAAGACCACGCCCAATCCCTGCAATGCCATGAAAGGCAACATCCCCAGATAGATGTCCTTCAGCTCCCATTCCGGCATGATTGCCTTGAGGTAGTAGGCCGAGAGGGCGACCGGCGGGGAAAGCCAGCAGGTCTGCAAAGTAACGGCCAGAACGATGGCGAACCAGATCATGTCCACGTTAAGCCCGTTGAGAACCGGCAGGAAGATCGGGACAATCACCACCACATTCGGGTCCCATTCCAGGGGCCACCCCAGGATGAAGCAGACGATCAGGATCCCGACGATGAAGACCCAGGGCGGCATGTTCAAGGACAGCAACGTATCGGCGATGAACTTGGGCGTTCCCATGGAGGAGAAGACCGCCCCCATGAAGGTGGATGCCGCCAGGAGGATCATCACCATGCTTGTGGTTTCGGCGGTTCGATAGGCCGATTCCTTGATGAGTTTGAAGGTGAGACGTTTGTTGGCCGCCGTGACCACCACCGCGCCCAGGCAGCCGAGCGCCGCCCCTTCCGTGGGCGTGGCCAAGCCGGTGAGGATGGTTCCCAGGGTGACGAGGATCAGAACGGCCGGCGGCACCAGGCCGACGAAGAATTCACGGATGATGAAGCTCTTGGTCACGTCGAGGTCCTCATCGGAGAGGGGCGGACCCAGCTCGGGTTTGATCATCACCCGTACCATCGTGTAGAAAATATAAATGCCGGCGAGCATCATCCCCGGAATGATGGCGGCTGCGTAAAGCCGCGCGACGGAAACCTGGAACACCGGTCCCATGACCACGAGCATGACGCTCGGGGGGATCAGAATGCCCAGGGTCCCGCCGGCGCAGATCGTTCCGGCGGACAGCCCCTGATCGTACCCCGCCTTTTTCATGACCGGGGCGGCCATCAAACCGATGATGGTGACCGATGCGCCGACGATGCCCGTGGCCGCGGCGAACAGTGTCGCCGAGAAGATGGTTCCCAGGTAGAGGGAGCCCTTGAGCCGGCCGGAGATAAGCTGCACCGCGTGGAACAGCCGTTCCATGAGTCCCGCGCTCTCCAGGATGCAGCCCATGAAGGTAAAGAGGGCCACCGCCGCCAGGACCGTATCCATCATGGTTCCGAAGAAGGAAAAGGTCATCAGGTGAAACACCTTGGGCCCGAGACCGATGTAACCGAATATCGCGCCGAGGGTGATCAGCGTGAAGGATATGGGGAACCCCACGCATATAAAGAAGAAGAGGCCTACCAGGAGAATCAGGCCGTACGTTTCCAAAGTCATTTATTCCTCCCGCACAAGATCGTGCATATCATTTTCATCGCGTAAGACCCAAGAGACATGCCGCTCCAGGGGAATGTCCGGATCAGGTAAGCTCGCGAGCGTCCGGTTTGTAACGGTGATCTACTCCCGTCTTTAATGTCTGGAGGCATTTCAGCAGTTCCGAGATCCCCTGAAGAACAATCAGAAAGCCGCTCAAGGGGATCACCAATTTATACGGGTAGGCCGGCGGTCTCCAGGTCGTCATCAGTTCTTCCCTCAGCGCCCAGGATTCGGAGAAGAAGTCCCAGCTCAGCCAGACGAACAGAACCATCCCGGGGAGAAAGAGGAAGAGATAGCAAATCACATCCACCCAACATTGCGTCCTCATGGACCAGTTCCCATAGAAGAAATCGGTCCGGATGTGCTTCCCCAGATAGAGGGTCATGGCGCCGGCGATGAAAAAATGGGTGCCATAGAAAATCGTGGCCATGTCCACCGCCCAGAGCGTGGGCTTGTAGGCATAGCGGATGAACACCTCCCAAACCAGCACGGCCGCCATCGGGATGATCAGCCAGGATATGGCTTTTCCCGACAAATCGCTGATCTTGTCGATGACCTTTGTTATCCGATCAATGTTGTTCATATTAAGATACTCCAATTATTCGGGACGGTTCATCCGGAGCCGTCCCTTTGGCGTTGAATCCGCTCGTTCACGCATTATCCGCGGCCCGGCCGCGGAGATCTTCAAAGGACCGTTTGTCGAACTTTCGGTCGGTATGACCGTCTTTAAAACTGCCCGGCTGGCCGATCCATCCCCGTGGGTCCGGAGGAACGGCCAGCCAAGGCAAGTCATGGACAATCATCAGGGCCGTCATCCGACGCGCCCATCAGGTTGTACGGATGTTTATTTCACCTCCGCCGCCCCGGAGATCAACTGCATCAGCTTGTTGGTCTCCTTGGTGAAGGGGACCACCAGCTTGGCATAACTGCGCTGTGAATCGAGGACCTTCTTGAAGAAGGGATCCTTCTCCTCGAATTTGGCGAGCACCTTCTTCGACGATTTGATGAAGGCCTCCGAGTAGCCCTTGGGGGCGTCGAAGACCTTGACGCCCTTTTCCTTGACCAGGATGTTGAGGGCCTTGGCGTTTTCCTCCACGAAGTACATCATGCCGTCGAGGATCGACTGCGTGCAGGCGGTTGCGACGATCGCCTGGAGATCCGGAGAAAGTGCGCGCCATGCCTGGCCGTTGATCATGATGTCCATGATGCCGATGGCCTGGTGAAGCCCCTGGAGGGAGTAGAATTTGGCCACGTCGTAGAGCCCGATCTTCAGGTCGCTCGCCGTGTTGATCCACTCGCCGCCGTCGATGACGCCCCTCTCCAACGCCGGGATGAGCTCCTGGCCGGCCACGTTCACCGGGATACCGCCCATGTCCTTCAAAACATCCGACGACAGACCGGAGGACATGCGGTATCTCATTTTCAGGTAATCATTGAGCGTCTTGGGCTGCTTCTTGGACCACCCGAAAGCCTCGGGTCCGTCCGGCGCAATCAGGAAGGGCATGACGTCGGCTTTGAGGATCTTCGTGTAATATTCCACGTAGAGTTCCCGCCCTCCGCCGTTCATGTACCAGGAAAGGTGGTTCATCAGGTCCAGACCGCTACCGGCGCCGCCGAGCGGGGAGCTGAAGAGACTGCCGCTGGGGTTTTTGCCCATCGAATAGTGGGTCCACCACTGGCCGCACTCGATGATGCCCTTGTTGACGCCATCGAGGATTTCAAAGGGGTTCACGATCGCGCCGCTCGCGAGGACCTCAATCTTCAGCCTTCCGGCCGACATCTTGTCGATGTTGGAGGCCAATTTGTTCAACAACTCAATTTGCGGTGCCCCTGCGGGGTTTGCGCTCTGGAGCTTCCACTTGATCGGTCCTGAAGGCGCCAGCGCCGCCGACGACAGGTCCGCCAGACCGAACACAACCAAAAATGCTGCGATAACCAAAAATCCGACTGCTTTCTTCATAGCTTCTCCTCCTCAACTTGGGAATTCAGAAAATCTCTCAACCTTGACTCGACCCTGATGGCTGGGCAAGGCTGCTTTGGTGAAAAGTTCATCCGCGATCGTGGCCGCTGCCGACAGCGGGTTTCACGGCACCATGTCGGATGATGTTTTGGCCCATCACCTCCTTTCCCCCCGGTACTGAGACGCGAAAAAAACGCACGCTCATCAAATGGCAACCAAGGTATTGTAACATCATCCTATTCGAAAAGAGTAGTCAAGTAGAAAATATTGATAGAGGCATTGTAAAAAACAATACATGATCCCGAACAGGAGATTGCGCCCGCAAGTCCGGAGCGAATGAAGCTTTCCGTAGCCGGGTCGGAACGGTCGATATAGGAATTTACAATACTATTATAATTATTATCAGTTTGACTTTGGGTTCGAACATTCTCTATGATGTCTGCCATGCGGTTTCCCTTCGGGAGGAACGGAAGGAGAAGGGAAAAAACGAATAATGATTGTTATCTAAAATATGATTATTATTATTTTGACTTATGATGGACGTCTCTTTTACGATCATTTTGAAATACCCTGGGACGTCGTGCATCACGTTCCGATGGATATGAGCGGGTGACGCAATTGGCTACCGGCGACAGAAGCTTTCTGGCTGGCGAGCTTTAGGATTTTGCCGGGAGGCCGTCATGGGTGTTGTGGACGGATTGATGGTGAAGGAACAGGACGAAGTTAAAGGACGATATGGGAGGAATTAAGAATGGATAGACAACCGTTGTTAAAAAGAAAGACAGCCATTTCCTACAAGACGGAAGAGAAGACCGTCGTGAGGGGCTATAACGTGAGCGATCTGG
>JAQTRB010000154.1 GCA_028712015.1 Syntrophales bacterium | reverse complement strand
GGGTCAAGGGCTTCAAGCGGATTAACACCCTTGCCGTCGGATTCCTGCTGGTTCTCACGATTCTGATGAGCTGGATCGTCTTAGCGCTTCCGGCGGCTGCCGCGACGGCGATCAAGCCGAGAGGGGCATTCGGCATGGGATTCGAACTTTCGATCATCATGCCGCTGAGCTGGTTCCCCCTCATCTCCGATTACACCTCCCTCGCGAAAACGAAGAAAGGGGCCCTGATGGCCCCGTTCTTCGGCTATTTCATCGGGAGCTGCTGGATGTATGCGATCGGGATGGCCGGCGGGCTCCTGTCCGGATCCCCCGACCCGACGAAGATCATGCTTGCCGCCAATATGGGATTGACGGCGCTGGCCATCCTGGGACTCTCGACCGTGACGACCACCTTCCTCGATGTTTATTCGGCGGGGATCTCGTTGATCAATATTTTCCCAAGGGTAAACGATCGGATCGCGGCGGTGGGCTTCACCATCATCGGTACGGCCATTGCCCTGGTCTTTCCGAT
Source organism: Syntrophales bacterium (assembly GCA_028712015.1). GTDB lineage: Bacteria > Desulfobacterota > Syntrophia > Syntrophales > UBA5619 > UBA5619. The sequence continues at coordinate 4,260 of JAQTRB010000154.1, read as the reverse complement.
CGAACGATACACCGATTTTCTTTACCTCCTGGGATCGGTTTTCTCTCCGCTGATCGCCATTCTCCTGACCGATTACTTCGTCCTGAAGAGCGATCGCCGCGGTTGCCGAGCGGATGCCGTCGCCACCGTTTCGCTCGTCACGGGAATCGTCTTTTACCACCTCATCAAGGCGCAGGAATTACCGATCGGGTCGACGTTGACGACCATTGCCTTTACGGCGGCGCTGCACCATGGTCTGCGAAGATGGCGTCGGCGCGGGCGGGATTGACCGGTTTACAGAATTCATCGGGGAAATCCGAGCGATGAAAAATCAGGCGGATCAGCAAAGGGATCAAGCGGCCGACATCGTCCGCCGACTGCAGGAGGCAGGTCACGAGGCCTTCTGGGTGGGCGGCTGCGTCCGCGATCTGCTCCGCGGCCAGACTCCGACGGACTACGATATCGTCACGGCGGCCCGGCCGGAGAGGGTTCGGGAAATTTTTTCCAGAACGATCCCCGTCGGCGATCGTTTTGGTGTTTGCCTCGTCGTCGAGGGGGGAACGGCATTCGAGGTGGCCACGTTTCGGACGGAAGCGGATTACAATGACGGCCGCCGTCCCTCCCGCATCGCGTATGCGACGGCCAAGGAAGATGTCCGGCGGCGGGATTTCACGATCAACGGCCTGCTGATGGATCCGGCGACCGGACGGATCATCGATCACATCGACGGGTGCCGGGACATCGAACGGAAGATCATCCGCGCGATCGGCGACCCGGTGGAGCGTTTCGCGGAGGATCATCTCCGGATGCTGCGGGCGGTGCGCTTTACGGCGACGCTCGGTTTCACGATCGAAACTCCCACCTTTGCCGCCCTACGGGGTCAGGCGGCCGCCATCCGGCGGATCAGCGCCGAACGGATCCGTGACGAACTTTCCCGGCTGCTAACGGGCGCGGAGGCGCGTCTCGGCATGGAACTGCTGCTGGAAAGCGGTTTGCTGGCGGAGATTCTACCTGAGGTTCATGCCCTTCAAGGGGTCGATCAACCCCCGGTCTTTCATCCCGAAGGGGATGTCTGGGAACATACGCTGCGGATGCTTTCCCTCGTTCCCCGGCCGAATGGGGTGGCCGATCCGCGTCTCGCCTGGGCCGTTCTCCTCCACGACGTCGGCAAGGGCGTGACCCGATCCGAGGACGCAACCGGGACCCATTTCTACGGACATGTTCAGCGCGGGGAAGAGATTTCGGCCGCAATCCTTCGGAGGCTCCGCTTTTCCCGTGAAGAGATGGAGACGATCCTCGCGCTTGTTCGCGGACACATGCTCTTCATGAACGTTCGGGAGATGAGGCCGAACCGCCTCAAACGACTCCTCCGGACGCCGGATTTCGATCTCCACCTGGAACTCCACCGCCTCGATTGCCTCGGGAGCCACGGACTACTCGACCACTATGAGTTCTGCAAACGGAAATTGGAAGAGTATCCCTCGGAGGCGCTCCGGCCGCCCCGTCTTCTGACCGGCAGGGACCTCATCGAGATGGGCTTTACGCCGGGACCGACGTTCAAGGAGATTCTCCGGGCCGTCGAGGATGCCCAACTGGACGGCCGAATCGCGGATGCCGCCCAGGCCCGCGATCTTGTCCGCCGGGGTTGGGGCGCTCCGAAGCGCCCGGACGAGGAGGCCTGATCCGGACGGATACGGTGCTGGACGATGGAACCGTTTAACCCTTGTCTTTTTTGATGACTTCCCACTTCCGGCATTCGTAAAACCGGATCTGTTCGGTGTTTTCGGGGTACCGGCCGCAGTTGAAATAGCGCCAGAAGAATGATCCATAGCTTTTGCAACGATTCCGCTCTGCGTCCAGCAGGGGACAGCGTCTCATGATGCAGCAGCGGGTGCAGCCGTTGCAGGCCCCGTCCCGTTCGTGCCAGGAGGCGCGGACACGGACGCGCGATCGGTCCGGTCCGATCATCGGCGGCGCCGTGAGGGGGATGGCGAACATGCCGCGATACGCCGGGTTCCGGATCCATTCGCTGAAGAGCCTCCAGCCGCTGACGGTGACCGGAAAACAATACCGATGGTATTTTAAAAAATGGAGATCGTTGAAGAAATACCAGGAATAGAGAGGACCCAGAAGATACGTCAGTAAATTACCCGTAGCGGCGCCCGCCAGCGCGGAAAGGATAAAAAGAATCCTGGCTGCCGCCCATTTCGCCTTCTGCAACATCCGTTTCGTCCCTTCCTCGGAAAAATGAATCGGCGATGCCTTTGGGACATGCCCGGTCAGCGGCCCCGGCCGATGTAATCGTTTGACTCCACCGCGGGGACTATAGTCAAGACGCATTTGCATGTCAAATAAAACCCGTCCTCGTCATGAAGGGAATGCTTGCTTTTTCCGTCATGGTTGATAAGACTGTTCCGGTAAAATCCGCTGCCTTCATGCGGCCGATTCCGGGGTGGAAACTCATGATGGGTATCAAGTTCTGCAGGGCGACTCTTCTTTTGAGCGGAATTTTGTTGACCCTTGCGGCCGGGGGATGCGGCCGGCCGGGCGTTCGTCCCGATGTCGCGCCACCCGCCCCGCCGGTTCCGGTCTTGGAAAAGAAAGGGCTTTTCCGTCTGGGGCACACGATCCAGGCCGGGGCCTTTGCCCATGTGGAAAACGCCGCCCGCCTCACCCGTTCCCTGCAGGAGAAGGGCATCAATGCCACCTATTTCGTTGCCCGCCGCGGACTCTACCGGGTCCGCTTCGGAAATTTCCCGTCACGGGAACAGGCCCGTATCCAGGCCGAGGAACTCCGGGACAGGGGAATCATCGAAGAATTCCATCTTGTCGGCCCCGAGGAATACGCCGTTGCGCAGATGGATGCGCGCGGCGAGGCCTATCTCCGTGAGGAGCTGGCCCGGACCGCCCTGAGCTTTCTCGGTGTTCCGTACCTTTGGGGAGGAACTTCCGCCGAAACCGGATTCGATTGCAGCGGCCTGACGATGACCGTCTATCATCTGAACGGATTCGATCTTCCCCGGAGGTCGCGGGATCAGTTCGCAGCCGGGAACCCCGTCGATCGCTCCGCCCTGGGGAAAGGGGACATTCTTTTCTTTGCCGACAATCGCGACAGGATTTCCCATGTGGGGCTCTATGTCGGCAACGACCTGTTCATCCACGCCCCCGGGCGGGGGAAGCGGATCCGTACGGACTTTCTCACCCAGGACTTTTATCGCCGTGCCTTTGTCGGGGCGCGGTCCTACCTGTAGTTCCCGCAAATGATTCATCCAATTATAGGTTGACAACCGGACGGATTTCCATAAGATGGGTCCGCAAAGCGGCGGGCAAAAACCGCCGGATCACCCCTCCGGATCTTTCCCTGAGGGCATTTCCGGGCTTTTCCGAAGAATCCCGGAGAGAAAGCAGAGGTCGTGATGCTGGAACTGAGGGATCTTTATTTTTCCGTGACGGAAACGAACGGGACAAACGGCGGCCGGAAGCGGGATATCATCGGGGGGATCAACTTTACCTTTGAACCGGGAAAATTCTACGCGATCACCGGCCCCAACGGAAGCGGCAAGACTACCCTGGCGAAACTCATCATGGGGATCCATCGGGCGAGCGCCGGCGAGATCCGCTTCAACGGCAACGATATTACGGGGCTTACGATCACCGAACGGGCCAAGGCGGGAATTGCCTACGGTTTTCAGCATCCCGCCCGTTTCAAGGGGATCACCTTCCGGGATCTGCTCTCGATGGCGACCGGAATCGAAGAGGAAGCAAGCCTTCTCGATCTTCTCCGGCGCGTCGGAATCTGTTCCCTCTCCTTTCTGGACAAGGCCGTCGATGCCAAACTCTCCGGCGGCGAAATCAAGAAGATCGAGCTCGCGACGACCATCGCGCGGAATCCGAAACTCGCTATTTACGACGAACCGGATACGGGGATCGATCTCTGGACGATCGGGCCGATGGTCAACCTGCTCAAGCGTGAGCAGATCGATCATCATACAACCACCATCGTCATCAGCCATAACCGGGCCTTCCTCAAGGCGGCGGACATCGTCCTGATGGTGAACCTTGGGAAGTTTGCCTATGTCGGAAATCTGGACGGCGCCCTGCCGATGCTCGCCGATTTGAGCGTCTGCAATTTCAAGCCATGCCGGGAAGGGGATGAAAATGCTCAATGCTTTAGATAAGGGCCTGCTGAAGGCGGTGGCCGGTCTGGAAGAGATTCCCAAGGGCGCCTACAATATCCGAAAAAACGGGAAGCTCCTGGCGCGCGCGACCTCGGCGAATATC
>JAQTRB010000153.1 GCA_028712015.1 Syntrophales bacterium | reverse complement strand
TGATGCGCATCCTGGACGAGAAAATCCACATGTTTGAGCTGGTCGTCGGGGAGATCGACACGATCCTCGGCAACCTTGATTCGGAACGGGAGTTCGGCAGCGTCATTCTGGAGATGTGGGTCCGGGAAGACGACGAAGAGAAACGCCGGGCATCTTTCGAGCGGTTCGGCGAGGAGATCATCGCGGCCCGCAAGAATTACGAAAAGACCCGCGCGCTGGACAACGCGCTCTTCGGCGAGGATTACGAGGTGTAGCGAATGGATCTCATCGGTTGGTTCGGAGCGGTCGCGGATCTGGAAGGCGCCCTCGTGGAAGATAACGGCGGGGGCCAACTGTCGGTTCTCTTTCCCGACCATCTCCGGAGGCGCTTGCAGGTTGGGGAAATGGAATCTTTCGGAATGGAAGAAGAGCAGGATTCCGATATCGGGCGTCTCCTCCACGACCAGAACCCCGTTATCGCCGGCATGGGCGAGATCCTCGCCGAAAAGGGGCGTTTCGCGACCGCCGAACTTCCGGGGAAGCCGCAGCTTCTCCGGATGCCGGAAGCCTTTCTGGACCGCCATTTCACGGCGCAGAACTTCATTTACCGGTATCGCGATCAGCAGATCGCAACGGTTCGCTATCTCGTCATTCCGTTCCTGCTCGGCGCCGTTTCCGACATGAAAGCCGAGCGGATTGTCACGATCGTTTTGAACGAAACGACTCGGACTGTGCCGTTGGGCATGGAAAACGACCTTACGGCCGCTATGCCGCAGACGCTTCATTCTTCCGCGCGTTCCGCGTTTGCCGACACGGCTCCTACGGCGGGCGCAGGCGCAACGGAAACCATTTCGCTGATGAAAAAGATGGTTCACCGACAGGCCATGCAGCTCTTCTCCGAATTCCTCCGCAGCTCGGAACGCCGGATGCTCCGCGACCTGGAACGGCTGCAGGATTACTACGGCGCCATCGCCCGGGAAATCGAAACGGGGGCGAAAAAACGGTGGAGCAGCGATGGAGAACGGGAGAAAGCGGCAGGCCGCTTGGAGGCTGCCCGCCTGGAATACGAGAAAAAAATCCAGGATGTCCGTGACAAATACGTCGTCGAGATTCAGGCGGAGCCCCTGGGCGCCCTGCGTCTGGCGGTCGACGCTGTCGTGCTTCACATCCGGATGCAGCGGCGCAAAAAGGCCATGCAGATCGAACTGCCGGTCAACCCGCTAAACGGTCGGTTGGAGGCCATCCCGTGCGCCGCCTGCCACACCCCGGTCCTGAACGGCTTCCTCTGTGACGAGATGCACTTCCTCTGCGCCGCCTGCCACCCGAATTGCCCGATCTGCCGAAGAGATTAAAAGGTACCGGGGTACTTGCCGCCGTCGATCAGCAGGTTCTGGCCGGTGATGAAACCGGCCTGTGCGCTGCAGAGATAGGCGCAGTACTCTCCCAACTCCGAAGGATCGCCGAACCGGCCCGCTGCGACCTGGGCGATCCGATTCCGTCTCCATCGCGACACGGACGACTTTTTCACCATCCTTCGTCCGCGACAGACCGTGAATCGGGAAACGGACAACGCGGAGATTTTCGCGGCAAACCGGTTGTCGTCTCCGTTCCAGTTCACGCCATCGACAAGCCCGGCGGACGTCAGAACTGTGATTTTTGATCAGGCGGGAGCAACGCCTCAATCAGTGGGATGACCGGGGGCAGCTCCTCCAGGATGGTATGCCAGACCGCGCCGACGTCGAGGCGAAAATATTCCGCCACAAGACGGTTATTGCCCATCGCCATCAATTCACTCCATGGAATCTCCGGATGGCTTTCCCGCAAGAACGGGGAGAGGCGGCGGGTCAGAGAGGCGATCGCGATCAGCCTCCCTTCGACGGCATCCTGGTGGAGGGGGCTTCCCTCGAACTCTTCCCGGGTCATCCCGGCCAAATACCGCCCGGCGCGCCGCGCCGCAATCAGGATATCCAGGAGGATCCCGTCATCCCGCCGCATAGATCACCACCTTCGTCGCGAGGATCTGTCGCCGTTTGATCCGATTTTCGCTCCGCTGCACGGCGCTTTCGGCCACCAGATCGACCATCCGTCCGAAGATCGCCTCCAACTCCTCCCGCATCCGCGAGAGCCGCAAGAGTCCGTATTCCGTTCCGGGAGAAAAACGGACGAGGAGATCGATATCGCTCTCGGGACGGAAATCCTCGCGAAGAACGGACCCGAACAGCGCAAGTTCGGCGACATCCCACTTCGCGCAAAAGACGGCAATCCGGTCGCGGGGAATATCAATCCGTAAATTCATCTCCCCCCTTCTCCGGCCAGAATCGCCGCCAGCTCACCCGGATCCGTTACCGGCCGCCGGCAGGAATGATTTCGGCAGACGTAGGCGGCCGCCCGCCCGTCGATCGCCCGCATCTCCAGGGTAAACGGCGCGATCTCGACGATTTCGGATTTCCGCTCCTCCTCGGGACGAAGGAGCAAAACCGGCTGCGGCCGTCGACAGCGGCGCACGACCGCGATCAACTCCCCGGTATCGGCCGCCTCCGGGCGGCCCGCGATCACCACTTCGCAGGGGGGAGCCGCCAGCATCTCCAGGGCAACCAGCCACTGGGCGTGGGCGGACGGCAGACTTCGGATCGATTCGGAAAACGGGCGAATCAATGCCGCCGCCGCCTGCTCCAGTCGGAAATCGCCGGTCATCCTTCCCATCCGGATCAGATTCATCAGCGTCACGGCGTTTCCCGACGGAACGGCCCCGTCGTAACCCTCCTTCAACCGGAGCGGAAGTGCCTCGCCGTCGTCCGGCGTAAAGAAAAAACCGCCCTCCGAATCCCGGAAACGGTCCGTCAAGATCCGTTGAAGTTCAAGCGCCCTTCGCAGATCGCCCGCATCCAACCCCGCTTCGTACAGCTCACACAACCCCCAAATCAGGAAGGCATAATCGTCGAGGTTGCCGGTCACGGCCGCTTCGCCGCCGCACCAGCGGTGCAGGAGCCTCCCTTCCGGGGTTTTCATCCGCGACAGGACGAAGTCCGCGGCGGCGCGGGCCGCCGTATAATAAGAGGGTTCCTCCAACATCCAGGATGCGCGGGCCAGGGCCGCGATCATCAGACCGTTCCAGTCCGCAAGGACCTTTTCATCGCGCATGGGACGAATCTTCGCGTTGCGGGCCGCCAAGAGTCTCCTCCGCACCTCCTCAAGTTGCCGGGTTTTCTCGCCCGCGGAAATCAACCTCCCGGCGCGGACGTCTCCTTCCCCACCGGATGCAATGCTGAGGATGTTCGATCCGGTTCTCTTTCCCGTTACGGGGTCGATGAAATTCCCATCCTCCCGAAGGCCGAACACCTCCGTTGCAAAGCGGGCCAGTTCCGGACCGAGAAGACGGCGGATTTCCTCCATCTCCCAGAGGTAGTAACGACCCTCCTCCCCCTCGCTGTCGGCGTCCTCCGCGGCATAAAAGCCGCCATCGGGCGCTCGCAGATCGCGCAGGACATATTCCAGAACCTCCCGCGCGGTCCGGCCGTGCTCTTCCACTCCGCCCGCCCGGAACGCCTCGGTCGCCGCCAAGACGCAGAGCGCCTGGTCGTAGAGCATCTTTTCGAAGTGGGGAACAAGCCATTGCCGGTCGGTACTGTAGCGGTGGAAACCGTAGCCGAGTTGATCGAATATTCCGCCCCGGCGCATGGCCCGGAGGGTCGCCTCCGCCATCCGGATCGCTTCTGTTTCGCCGGTTCGTTCCCCGTACCGGAACAGGAAGAGCAGTTGATGGGGCATCGGAAACTTCGGGGCGGTTCCGAATCCGCCAAACTCGTCGTCATACTGCCCCTGAAGCTCCGCGAAGGCTTCAGAGAGGATTTCCGCGCCCGGGTTCCCGCCGGGCCCGGAAACGGGTCGCCGCAGGACGGACAACGTCCGGGCCGCCTCCTCTTCGATCCTTTTGCGTTCCGTCCGCCACAGTCTGCCGATCCCTGGGATCAACTCGACGAGCCCCCTCCGGCCCCACCGGCTCTCCTTCGGAATGTAAGTGGCCGCGAAGAAGGGGCGCCGCTCCGGCGTCATGATCACGGTCAGCGGCCAGCCCCCGCCCCCCGTCATCATCTGGCAGACCCGCATGTAGATCCCGTCGATATCCGGCCTCTCCTCGCGATCCACCTTGACGCAAACGAAAGCCTCGTTCAGAAGGGAGGCTGTCTCTTCATCCTCGAAGGATTCATGGGCCATGACATGGCACCAATGGCAGGTGGAATAGCCGATCGACAGGAAGACCGGTTTGTCTTCCATTCTTGCCCGTAAGAAGGCCTCCTCTCCCCAGGGATGCCAATCCACCGGATTGGCGGCATGCTGGAGGAGATAGGGACTCTTCTCGTGCTGCAGGCGGTTCAAATTTCCCGTGGTCACCACATTTCCCTTCATCGATGGTTCCGCGCTGCCGTAAACGGGAACGCATTCCCGCGGGGGAGTTACAGGGCCGCCGTCAAACGGGACAGGCCTTCCATCGGCTTCCCGCCGAGATGGATCCGAATCGCCCGGCGTCCCGCGTTGAGCAGCGCTTGGCGATCGCCGAACGCCTGCGCCTGCTTCAAAATGCCAAAGCTGATCGCGGACTCCGACCGCCCGAGTTCATCGGGAATCGCCGCATCCCGGGCGTCGTCCATCGTGAACTGGATGAACAAGCCACGCCCGGCGTCTCCCTTGTGGAGCTGCCCGGTCGAATGCAGAAAACGGGGCCCGTAGCCCACAGTGGTCGCGATCCGATAACGATCCCGGATCCGCATCCGGAGACGCTGCAACAACTCGTCCATCC
>JAQTRB010000152.1 GCA_028712015.1 Syntrophales bacterium | reverse complement strand
CGCTGGGGCGGTCCGTAACCGACGCACTGTCGATCAGCGCGGGCGAACTGATCCGTTCCGGTGAGTGTCTCCCTTCAGAGGGTCGTCACTGTGCCATCCTGGCGGTCAGCACGCTGTATCGTGCGATTGCGGATTATCTGCTTGCCTCTTGAAGCGTCATTACCGGGACAACCCCGGTCGGACCGGATGGGGGCAAGATCCCTGGTGAACAGGAAAGGAGAGAAGATGAGTCAGGATCATGTGGAATGTGCGCGCTGTCCTTTTCAACCGTCGCAGCGGATCTGTCAGAATCCGGAAGGCAAAGCGCCCCCTTTTGCCCGACGGTGAGCAAGGCCGATGTCATCGCAAAAGCTGCCGAGGAGCTGAAAAACCGGATCTGCTGGAATTTGCCAGGCAGGCGTCCATCCAGGAGGCGGATGGGTATACGGATAAGGAACTTGGTTATGAGCGGACAAGGCCGACCAAGCCGCGGATTCTGGAGATCGTCGAGTTTGCCGGAAAGATGGGGTACCGGAAGCTCGGCCTGGTGTTCTGCAGTGGACTGCGGAAAGAAGCCAAGGTTGTTGAATCTCTGCTGGCGGACAGTGGTTTTGCGGTGGTTTCGGTGATCTGCAAAATGGGTTGCGTGCCGAAGGAGGCCCTTGGGCTGAGGGATGATCAGAAAATCAGACAAGGGTCTTTTGAGGCCATGTGCAATCCGATCGGTCAGGCCTTTGTGGTCAATGACGCCAGGACCCAATTCAACATTGTCATGGGCCTGTGTGTGGGCCACGACTCCCTGTTTTTCAAGCATGCCGAGGCCCCCTGCACGGTTCTTGCCGTCAAGGACCGTCTGCTCGGGCACAACCCTTTGGCCGCCATCTACACCATCGACAGCTATTACCGCTCGCTGAAGGTTCCGGTAGTCAAAGCAAAACGCCTTGCATCGGACGCCGACAGGCGCCGGTGAAAACGCTGTTCCGGATTTTGCCCCTGCCATCGTGATTGCGTATCTGCGATTCAAAAGCGGGCGCAGGGTAGCATTTATGCTACCTTGTCCCCGCTTTTGTCGGTTTCAATTTTCTAAGTGTTTTTATTGATTAGATGTTATATCTGTTTTGCATACAGCCCCTTTCTGGCATGAATCATGATATTCCCCTGTCAGATGCAATACCATAACGCCGCCTGGGTTGGCTGTGCAGGTGACAGCGGTGATCGGCGGCGGATCGCTCATCATGGAAAAGTGTGGAGGTTTGAGGAAAAAATGAATTGCGGTGAAAAGAAGAGTGGCTGCGGAACAGCCGGTGGCGCGGATGGCGATGACCAGCTCAAGATGTTTACGGAGGACGAGGCGCTTGTGAAGCGCATGTCCGATATCAAACACAAGATCCTCGTTCTTTCGGGAAAGGGCGGCGTGGGGAAGAGCACGGTGGCGGTGAATCTTGCCGTGGCTTTGGGCATGGAGGGGATGAAGGTCGGACTGCTGGACGTCGATTTCCACGGCCCCAGTGTTCCCACGCTGCTGAAGATGCAAGGGGAGCTGCTCAAAGCAGACGATGGGGGCGGAATCATGCCTCTGGTCACGAAAGACGGCATCCGGGTCGTTTCCCTCGGATTTGCTCTCGGCCAATCGGATGAGGCGGTTATCTGGCGGGGACCCATGAAAATGGGGGTGATCAAGCAACTCCTGACGGATGTGCAGTGGGGCGAATTGGACTACCTGGTCGTCGACTTTCCCCCGGGAACGGGGGACGAGCCCCTGTCCGTGGCACAGTTGATTCCCGAGAGCGATGGCGCCGTCATCGTTACGACGCCCCAGGACCTCGCCCTTCAGGACGTGCGCAAGTCCATCAATTTCTGCCGGCATCTCAACATTCCTGTTCTGGGGGTTATCGAAAACATGAGCGGGCTTGTCTGCCCGCACTGCGGGAAGATGATCGAGGTCTTCAAAAGCGGTGGCGGAGAGACGATGGCCAAAGAGATGGGCGTGCCTTTCCTGGGCCGCATCCCGATCGATTCGCGGATCGTCGAAACGTCCGACCAGGGACTTCCGTTTGTGCGCCGGTATGACGAAACGGAAGCGGCCAGGGCCTTCATCCTGGCGATACAACCCGTTTTACAACTAAGGAAGCAGGGAAGAATCGTGTCGGATGGGGTTCCGCCGACACCTCAAACCATCCAGGAGAAAAAGATGAAAACCCTGAAAATTGCCGTCCCCATGGCGGCCGGTTCCCTGTGCCAGCATTTCGGTCATTGTGAACAGTTTGCACTGTTTCAAGTGGATCCCGATAAAAAGACCATCCTGAAGACGACCACGGTTGTTCCTCCACCCCACGAGCCGGGGCTTTTGCCCAAGTGGCTGCAGGAACAGGGGGCCGATGTCATCATCGCCGGTGGAATGGGGTCAAGGGCTCAGGAGCTCTTTCTCGGAAAGGGCATCCATGTGGTCACCGGCGCATCGTCGGGGGACCCGGCAAAGGTCGTAGGCGAGTACCTCCGGGGCGAGCTGACGACCGGGGCCAATGTCTGCGACCATTAAATCGGGAAGCGACCGTTGATGGATCTGGCCTTCAGGGGGATCAAAGAGATTAATCCGACCTCAAGCACCGAATTTTTCCAGCCTGCGGGCGTGGGCGAGGGCCAGTCCCATGAGGTGTACCATCGGCATTCTTCCCAGGCCGCCGGCGATGCAGTCCCGTTCGCCGAATCGATCCACCCGGTCCGGGCGGCAGGTCGCCGATGACAGCAGAACCGGAAGCGTGTGCCAACTGTGAGAGGCGAGGGCGGCCGGCGTGGAATGATCCCCCGTGACGACAAGGACATCGGGATTAAGTTCCAGAACCCGCGGAACCAGCTTGTCGACCTCTTCGATGACGGCGACCTTCGCGTCAAAGTTCCCGTCTTCGCCCCGGGAATCCGTGGGCTTGATATGGAGGAAAAAGAAGTCATATTGCCCGTAGTGGTCGCGAAGCGCGTCAAATTCTTCCCGGAGGGATGAGGGCTGCGGACCCACAACCATCCCCAGCAGGCGGGCAATGCCGCGGTACATGGGATAACCGGCAATGGCGAGTGCATTGAGGCCAAAGCGCTGCTGCAGCGAGGGGTAGCGCCGATACCGGGAATACCCCCGGAGAAGCATCATGTTGGCCTTCTCTTCGTCGGAAAGGATTTTCGCGGCTTGGTCGATGAGTTTTTGAAGAAGGGCGGCTGTTCCTTCCGCTTCCGGGATCAGGGCTTTCGGGCGAAATGGAGCGATACCCGTTTTTTGGGGATCGGTTTCCAGGATTTCCTCTCGAAGACCATCCCCTCTCAAAGCCAGCAAGGCGCGATGCTCCTTGACTGGCTCAAAGATGATCTCGATGCCTGAAATCCGTTCGATTTTCTCTTGAAGCTTGCGGCAGATGCGCCTGTTGGTTTCGTTGTCGATTCGGCCGGCCCTCCGATCCGTAACGAGTCCATCCGCGTCGATCGTGGCAAAGTTAATCCGGATCAACAGATCCCGATCGGTCATCGGGAAGTCGATCCCCGCCGCTTCCAGGATTCCCCGGCCGATGCTGTTTTGAATGGGGTCATATCCGAAAAGGGCGAAATGGGCCGGACCGCTGCCCGGTGTGACGCCATATCCGATCGGATCCAGAAGTCCGCAAACGGATTTCTTGGCCAGCGCGTCGAGGTTGGGTGTTCTGGCCGATTCCAGTTCCGTCTGATCCTTTTCCCCCAGCGGAAGGCCGCCAAGACCGTCCAGGATGAGGAAAACGATCTTCGACTCATTTTTAATCACCAGTGTATCCACGAATTCCGGGTTCATACGTCACCTCAAGATTGACCGGGAGCTCATCACACATATCCCGCTGATCGGCGAAAATCCATCATTAACAAACGAAGAAGCTTATGGCATAAAGGTGCCGATCATTCAAGTGGAAATCGGGGCCACGAAAGGGAGGAGTGACGGATACCGTTTTGATGGCTTTCATAAAATTGTCCCTTCATAAATCTTGACAACAGATTCCAAATTGTATACAAGATGAAAACTCTTCGATGGGCAGTTACATACCTCACCCAATCATGGAACGGGATAGGGGATCAGGAAATGTTTTTCGGATGAACGAGGAAAGTGCGCGGATCATGTGCAATCGGGTAAATTTTTAGGGTCGAGAATTTTACAGACAGGAGGTAAGTGTATGGCAGATTATTATATCAATATTTTTCTCGATGATGAAAAAATCAAAAAGATTGAAGGTGTCGGGCTTGCCGGCGGGATTCAGGAAATCAACGGCAGGAAGGCCGTCCGCGTGGGAGTGACAGCCAAGGAGCAGAAGAAACTTGCCAAGAGTTTCCCGGATTTGACCCCCGATTCTTCCAATGCCTACGTGCTCCCGGAGCAGGCGGAGAATCTTGTGCTGAATATGATCTTGTCGGTGAAGAGCTTCGATGTGATGAAGGGCGCCATCTTGAAGCTCTACAACCCTTTTGCCGGCAAAGAGCTTCTGCAGAAGACCTTTTGATGACGGGAGGGAAGTATCTCTTGGCTGGGCTTACCCCCGAGGAAGAGAAAAAAAAGGCCATATTCGATGCCATGTCGGCGAAGAGCCGGAAAAGGGTTCTTGACATGGGATACGAACAGTGGGACCCTTTCCTTCCACCGAAAGATCCGCTGGATCTTCGGATGGGTCAACGCCGGGAAACGGCATTGTGTCTGATGAGAAGGTTTTTGCGGGAGTGCCCTCAAGAAGGGTACAGCAACGAGTATGGCCAAGGGGCTTGGGAAGCCTGCATGGGGATCACCGGCGGCGATGAACGATGGAGGGGGAAGTACGATTTTTCCTGCTGGTACCGCGATTTCTTGAA
>JAQTRB010000151.1 GCA_028712015.1 Syntrophales bacterium | reverse complement strand
CAGAGGCGGATCACGATCGCCAATCGTCATTATTATATCGACCTGGTTTTCTACAACCGCCTTCTTCGGTGTTTTGTGCTCATCGACTTGAAAAGAGGGGAATTCGACCATGCCGACGCCGGACAGATGAATTTTTATCTGAATTACTATCGGGAGAATGAAAAACAGGCGGAAGAAAATGATCCCATCGGCTTGATTCTTTGCGCCGGGAAAGATGATCTTTTTGCCCGGTATGTTCTGGGCGGTTTGACCAATAAGGTTTTCGCTTCCAAGTACAAGCTGGCTTTACCCTCGGAGAAAGAGTTGCGAAAGAAATTGGGAGACCTCCCGAAGCTTCCTGCATGAACCGAATGAACGTAAAAAGGGTGCGCAAAATGGATGAACATCAGAAGGATTTGCTGAAGAATCTGCCGAAGATCGACGAGATGATGCTCTGGATCGAAAAACGGCAGGGTATCGCCGGTTTTCCGCGGGAGATCGTAAAGGAATCGTGCCGGATGGTCGTGGAGGAGCTTCGGGCGCGGATCCTCCGGGAGAAGGGGGATGTGTTCCGCCTGCCGACGCCGGAGCAGGCGGCCGACCGGGCCGCGGAGATCATCGAGGGCTATCGCTCCTACCGGCTCCGCCGGGTGATCAACGCGGCGGGGGTGATTCTTCACACGAATCTCGGCCGGGCGCCCCTCTGCCGGGAGGCGATCGAGCGGATCGTCGAGGTCGCGCGGGGCTATTCCAACCTTGAATATGACCTGGAGAAGGGGGAGCGGGGGCTCCGCTACGACCACGTCCACGGGCTCCTCTGCGCGCTGACCGGAGCGGAGGACGCGCTCGTCGTCAACAACAACGCCGCCGCGGTTCTTCTCGTCCTGAACGCGCTGGCTGAAGGGAAGGAGGCGATCGTCTCCCGGGGCGAACTGGTCGAAATCGGCGGCGAGTTCCGGATTCCCGACGTGATGGAGAAGAGCGGCGCCAGACTCCGGGAGGTGGGGACGACGAACCGGACGCGGATTTCCGATTACGAACGGGCGATCGGCCCCGAGACGGGGATCATCCTGAAGGTCCACACGAGCAACTTCAAGATCATGGGTTTCACCGAAGAGGCGGACCTTGCCGCACTGGTCGCCCTCGGGAAGAAACATAACATTCCCGTCGTCGACGACCTGGGGAGCGGCTGCTTCGTCGAACTGGACCGTTACGGTCTGGAGCGGGAGCCCACGGTTCGCGACCGTCTGGCCGCGGGGGCCGACGTGGTCACCTTCAGCGGCGACAAGCTGCTGGGCGGACCGCAGGCGGGGATCATTCTGGGCAAAAGGGAATTCCTGCAACGGATCCGGAAAAATCCGCTGAACCGGGCGCTACGGATCGACAAGCTGACGCTGGCGGCGCTGGAGGCGACGCTGGTGAAATACCTCCATCCGGCGGAGGCCCCAACGGATCTCCGGGTCTTGCGCGCGCTGACGGAACCCGTTGCGGCGGTCAAGGAGCGGGCGAAGCGGCTGGCGGCGATGCTCCGCCGCGCCCTGCCCGGGAAATTGGATATCCAACTCGTCTCCGGCGTTTCGATGGCCGGTGGCGGATCGCTTCCCACCCTGGAGATCCCGACGACCCTCGTTGTGCTCAAAGCGGCCGGTTTCTCCGCGGCCGCGCTGGAGTCGAAGCTCCGGCGGCGGGAGACGCCGGTCATCGTCCGGGTCGCCGAAGATCGGGTGCTGCTGGATCTCCGAACGGTCGATCCGGGGGAGTTCGCCGACATCCGCGACGCCCTCCGGGCCATTGCGACGGAAGGAGAGGCCGGGACGTGATCATGGCGGCGGGGGATGGGCGGAATCGGGGGAATCGGTCGACCGACAGCAGCTGTGAAGACAACCGATGTGATGGGCGGCAGGTCCGCTTCATGGTTACGCCGGGAGGGGATGGTCGGGATTGCCCGGGCGGGGACCTCGCGGAGGCGAAGGGGTTGTGCCGTTTCACGGTGGCGTCCGGGGAGGAGGGGCAGCGCCTCGATCTTTTCCTGGCCGGCAAGACGCCGCAGTTTTCCCGCGCCATGATCCAGCGGGCCGTTGCGGACGGGCTGGCGCGGATCGACGGGCAGTCCGCCAAGGCCGGCCGCAGGGTGAAGACGGGAGAGCAGGTCATCCTGCGTCTCCCGGAAGTGAAACCTTCGGGAACGCTGCCCGAACCGATCCCGTTAGAGATTCTTTACGAGGACGCATGGCTGCTGGTGATCGACAAGCCCGCGGGACTGGTCGTTCACCCGGCGCCGGGCCATCCCGGCGGCACGCTGGTGAACGCGCTTCTGCACCACTGCCGGGACCTTTCGGGGATCGGCGGTGTTCTGCGGCCCGGGATCGTCCACCGTCTCGACAAGGAGACCTCCGGATTGCTGATCGTGGCCAAATCCGATGAAGCCCATCGGGCGCTGGCCGGACAGTTTAAGCGCCGTGAGGTGAAGAAAACCTACTTGGCCCTCGTTTACGGCGATCCAAAGGGAGAAGGCGGACGGATCGAAGCCGCCGTCGGCCGCCACCCGACGGACCGGAAGAAAATGTCCACGAGGAGCCGGCGGGGGCGGTCCGCCGTCACCCTCTGGCGCGTCCGCGAGCGTTTCGGTTCCGCGGCCCTGCTGGAAGTCGCTATCGAAACCGGCCGGACCCACCAGATCCGGGTTCATCTGACGGAGATGGGGCATCCCGTCGTCGGCGACCGGGTCTACGGCGGCGCCGGGCGAATCCGGACCGTCGGCGATCCGGCGACGCGCGCCCGGATCAAGGCGTTTGACCGCCAGGCCCTTCATGCCTGGCGGCTCTTCTTCACCCATCCCGCGACAGGAGAGGCGATGCGTTTTTCCACGCCGCTGCCGGAGGATATGGCCGGTCTCTGCGTGTTTCTCCGGGAGCGGGGGGAAGGTTGACCGATGTTTCATTTCGCCCGCCGGGGGGCCATCGAATATCTGGAATCGGAGGAAATCTCCGCGCTGGGTTTTGTAACGCACGCGTTCTGCACGCGGCGGGGCGGCGTGAGCACCGGGCCTTTTTCAAGCCTCAACCTGGGGTTTCTCGCCGGCGATAGGATCGAGGATGTCCGCCGGAACCGGGTCCTGGTCGAAGAAGCCTTTGGAATTCCCGACGGACGGCTGGTCCTGATCAGGCAGGTCCACGGCGACCGGATCCGCGTTCTCGACGGGAACGGACCCCTGCCGGATGGCCCGCTCGAATGCGACGGCCTGATCACCGACCGGACGAGCGTTGCCCTCGGGATTCGCACGGCGGACTGCGTGCCGCTCCTTTTTGTGGACCGGGCGCGCCGGGTCGTCGGGGCGGCCCATGCGGGCTGGCGGGGAACCGCTCTCGGCATCGCGGCTGCGATGGTGGAGACCTTCGCCAAAGGATTTTCCTCGCGCCGGGAGGATCTGCTTGCCGTCATCGGACCGGCGATCGGTCCCTGCTGCTATCAGGTCGACGCCCCGGTCTTTGAAGCCTTTTCCGGCCTGCCCGGGGCCGGGAAACTTTTCCGTCCCTGTCGAGAGAGGGGGCGATGGATGCTGGATCTTGTTCTTGCCAACCGGCTCAGCATTCAAGGATCGGGGGTGCCTTCGGGAAACATCTTTTCCGGCGGCCCGTGCCCCGCCTGCCGGCACGAGCTCTTCTTTTCGCACCGCGCCTCCGGCGGCGGAAGGGCGGGCCGACAGATCAACCTGGTCATGCTGCGTCACGGCGATTGTCCAAAAAACACTTGACATCCGGGAAAGATCTGGTGTAGACGTGAGCCGAAATTCCGAAAGGCGTTATTGAGCCCTTCCTGTTGGATTGAATCCAGAGACCAATTAGCGACCCGAAAAAAATCAGTGCACCTCTTTCATAAATCGGTACATCGTAAAAATCTGAAGTCATTTCTCATGGATTAAATGAGCTGAAGACAATGGCGGTTTTTCATACGTGGCGGATGCCATGCATCCGCGGACACGAATCAACGCACATCATAGGATACGAAAATGCACATCGAAGACATCAAGCGGCAGCCAATCAGTGAATTGGCAAAGCTGGCCAAGGAGCTGGAAGTTCCGGGCGCCAGCGGCATGCGCAGGCAGGACCTGATTTTCGCCATTCTGCAGACGCAGGCGGAGAAAAACGGCGTCATCTCCGGGTCCGGCGTTCTGGAAATCCTGCCGGACGGGTTCGGATTCCTCCGCGCCGTGGATTACAACTACCTCCCCAGTCCGGACGACATCTACATTTCCCCCTCGCAGATCCGCCGTTTCAGCCTGCGGACGGGGGATACCGTTTCTGGAGAGGTCCGGCCCCCGAAGGAGGGGGAGAAGTATTTCGCCCTCCTCAAGGTGGATGAGGTCAACTTCGAAAGCCCGGAGGCGGCCCGCGACAAGATCCTTTTCGACAACCTGACCCCTCTCTACCCGGAGGAGAAACTGAACCTGGAGTTCAATCCGGAAAACCTGTCGACGCGGATTATGGACCTGTTCACGCCGATCGGCAAAGGGCAGCGCGGTCTAATCGTCTCCCCGCCGCGAGCCGGCAAGACGGTTCTCCTGCAGGACATCGCCCACAGCATTACGGCCAACCACAAGGAAGTCGTCCTGATGGTCCTGCTGATCGACGAGCGGCCGGAGGAGGTGACGGACATGCAGCGGAGCGTGGCCGGAGAGGTGATCTCCTCGACCTTCGACGAACCGGCGACACGACACGTCCAGGTGGCCGAGATGGTCATCGAAAAGGCAAAGAGGCTCGTCGAACATAAGAAGGATGTCGTCATCCTGCTGGACAGCATCACCCGTTTGGCCCGCGCCTACAACACGGTCGTGCCGCCCTCCGGCAAGGTCCTCTCCGGCGGCGTCGATTCCAACGCGCTCCACAAACCGAAGC
>JAQTRB010000150.1 GCA_028712015.1 Syntrophales bacterium | reverse complement strand
TCTGCCTTCCGGCTGTTTGAGATTGGCCACGAACAGGCCGTGGTAACGCCGCGTGTGGCGGTTTTCCAGGGTGCTCGAGGCGTATCCGCCCCCTCCGTCCGTTTCCAGCCATTCCCGTTCGTCATCCGGGGGCTTATTTTTTCCAAAGTCGATTCGGATCATGAAGGTGTCTCCATTTTGCCTTCCAACCATGATTATTGGGGCATATTGACCACTTCGACGCCGTCGGGCGGTTTGAAGGTGAAGAACCTGTCGGAAATGCCCGTGTTTGTGCGGATATCGCTGAAGCGGAGGCGCGTGATGTTATCGTACTCGTCGCTGAAACGGCATTGGAGGATCTGGAAAGTCTTTCCGTCGATGGTCAGGTGGAGCCGGTCGATGCCGTTTCCCTTCTCCTTCGCGGTCAGTTCGAGAAGATAGTTTCCCTCCGCATCTTGCGGATTTTCCTTCGCAAAACGGAGTTGGAAGTCTTCGGAGAGCTTGCCGATGCCGGAGAGGAATTTGACGGCCATTCGCGACCGGTAAATGTCGTCGGCTTTCTGGACGTAGACCATCCGGTCGTCGGCGACATACAGCCAGGCCGTTTTGGCGTTGATGACCAGCTTCTTCTCTTTCGGTTTCGTATAATCCCAAAACATCATTTTCGGGTTCTTGATCCAGACCGTTCCCTCTTCCCGATCGGTCTTTTTCATCGACTTGATCGTAATCTCCTGGATGAAACGGGCCTTCAGATCCGCCGTCTTTTCGTAGACCTCCTGGATTTTGGCCGCCAACTGTTCCAGGGAGAGGGGATCGGCGAGGACTTCCGATGCCGGGAACACCAAAAACGCGGTCCAGAGCAGGATCGCAAGCCCTATGACCCGGATGCCGGGGACACCGTTTTGGAGGCCCGAAAAAAGGGGTTTTCGGAAGTGCGATAACGGCACATTTTTTTCCGGCGGTTCATAACCCCGTAATAAACAGCCGTAAATGGCCGGGATGGCATTGTGTTTTCGTAAGTACTTGAAATTTAACGACATAATTACTGCCTACCCCTTGTGCAATTTGGTAGAAAATCGAGACATTTGAAGAGTTACAAAAGCTATCAACAACTTTGTGCACAGCCCTTTCCACATCTCTGTGGATTCCCTTTCCAAGTTCCCGGATCAAGAGAAATATCGGATCATGTCTCCGCTCAATCCGACACCTTCATTCTCCATCCGAACGGGTCATCCTTCATCCCGTATTGGATCTGCAGGATCTCGTTGTAGAGCCGATCCGTCAGGGGACCTGTCTTGCCGCCGGCGATGGCGTGTTCCTCGCCGCGGAAGTAGATATGGCCGACGGGGGAGACGATCGCCGCCGTTCCCGAGGCGAAGGCCTCACGCAGGGTTCCGGCGGCCATGCTTTTCATGACCTCGTCCATGGACAGGCGTCTCTCCGCCACCTTCACGCCCCAGCTTTTGGCCAACTGGATGACGGAGTCGCGCGTAATTCCGGGGAGGATCGTTCCCGTCAGCGGGGCGGTGATCAGTTCGTCGCCGATCAGGAAGAACATGTTGCTCGTTCCCACCTCTTCCACATATTTCTTCTCGATGGCGTCGAGCCACAGGACCTGGGTGTAACCCATTTTTTTGGCGATTTCGCCGGCATAGAGGCTGGAGGTGTAATTGCTGCCGGCCTTGCAGTAGCCGGTTCCGCCGGGAACGGAGCGGAAATACTCCTCCGTGACGTAGATCTTGGTCGGGCTGAACCCCTCGGGATAATAGGCCCCCACCGGTCCCGTGATGATGAAGAATAGATATTCGTGGGCGGGATGAACCCCCAACGCCGGCTCCGAGGCGATCATCGTCGGCCGGATGTAAAGGGAGGTCCCGCTGCCGTGGGGAATCCAGTCCTTTTCCAAAAGGATGAGTTTCCGCAGGGCCTCCAGGAAAAGGTTCTCGTCGATCTGGGGCATGCAGAGTCTTTCCGCCGAGACGTTCATCCGCCGGATGTTCTCCATCGGCCGGAAGAGGAAAATGGCGCCGCCCTTCCCCCGGTAGGCCTTCAATCCCTCGAAGATCTCCTGGGCGTAATGGAGGCACATGGCCGTCGGATCGAGTTGAAGCGCCCGATAGGGTTCGATCTGCGGGTCATGCCATCCTCTGCCTTCGTGCCAGGGCATGGTGAAGAAATGATCGGTGAATATCCTTCCGAAGCCCAGCTTGGAGTCATCGGTGGGTTTCGCCTTCCTTTTTTCCGGTGAAGCCTGAATGATTTTGATTTCCATAAGTCGTCTCCTTCTGCACAAACATCCTTTGATCATAAGCCATGCCTCTTTCCTTACCACGAAATGGCCGGCCTATCAAGGCTTCCGTATTCTCTGATGGCGGTTCTCTTGCAAAGCCCTGACGGTTTTTCTTGAACACGGACCGTTACATGACCCGTCTGTCCAGGCTTCTGTACTGGATGGCCTCGGCGACGTGCGAGGGGCGGAGAGGGCCGCCGCCGTCCAGATCCGCGATGGTGCGGGCGACCTTTAGAATTCGGGTGTAGGCACGGGCGGAGAGCCCCAGCCGGTCGATTGCCATTTCAATGAGCTGACGCGATTCCTCGTCGAGCGGGCAGGCGGTTCGGACTTGGCGGTCGGTCATGCGGGCGTTGAAGAGCGTTCCGTCTCCGGGGAACCGGCTTTTCTGGAGGATTCGGGCCTGTTCGATCCGGGCCCTGATCGCGGCGGAGGATTCTCCCGTCTCTTTTGCCGTCAGATCCCGGTAGCGGACGGAGGGAACCTCGATATGGATGTCGATCCGATCCATCAGCGGGCCGGATATCCTCCCCTGATACTGGCGGATCTGCTGGGGCGTGCAACGGCAGGGGCGGCTCCGATCGCCAAAATATCCGCAGGGACAGGGATTCATCGCGGCGACCAGCATGAAGCGGGCGGGATAGGTTGCCGTGACGGAGGAACGGGTGATCGTGACCCGGCCGTCTTCCAGCGGCTGGCGCAGCGCTTCGAGCGCGTTTTTCCGGAACTCCGGCAGTTCGTCGAGAAAGAGGACCCCGTGATGGGCCAGGCTGATCTCTCCCGGCTTCGGGGTGTGGCCCCCGCCGACGAGACCGGCATCGGAGATCGTATGGTGCGGGGCGCGAAAGGGTCGGGTCCCCAGAAGCGCCTCTTTCCGGTCCAGCAGGCCTGCGACCGAGAATATCTTCGTTGTTTCAATCGCTTCCGGAAGGGAGAGATCGGGAATGACCGTCACGAGCCGCTGGGCGAGCATGGTCTTTCCGGATCCCGGGGGGCCGATCATGATGAGGTTGTGTCCCCCCGCGGCGGCAACCTCCAGCGCGCGTTTCGCCTGTTCCTGGCCGCGAATCTCCCGGAAATCGAAGGGATAAATCCGACTCCGGCAAAAAAGATTTTCGAGATCGACATGAACGGGCAGGATCTCCGTCCGTCCGCCGAGAAATTCCACCACCTCGGAGAGCCGATCCACCGGGATCACCTCGATCCCCTCCACCAAGGCCGCTTCGGAGGCGTTTTCCCTCGGAACGATCATCCCCCGGATGCCGAGGGCTTTCGCCTCGAAGGCGGCGGGCAGCGCGCCGCGGATCCCCTTCACGCCGCCGTCCAGCGACAGTTCGCCGAGGAGGAGATAATCGGTGAGCGACGAGGCGGGAAGCAGACCCTGGGCGGCCAGCAGCGCCACGGCGATCGGTAGATCGAAGGCGGTTCCTTCCTTCTTGATGTCGGCGGGAGCCAGGTTTACGGTGACGCGGTGGCCGGGAAAGGGATACCCCGAGTTCTTGATGGCCGCCTTGATCCGGTCCTTGCTCTCGCGGACGGCGACATCCGGAAGGCCGACCGTGGAAAACAGTGGGAGGCCGGCCGCAAGATCGACCTCGACATTGACGGGATAGGACTCGATGCCGATGACGGTGCTGCTGATGGCCTTGACGATCATGCGGATCTCCCCCTTTGCAGTTTTCCCGACTTATGATGCTTGCGCCTCCCGTATGATACCGACGGGCGATCGAATCCGAGAAATTGGAAACGTTCCCCGATCCTGTCGGATGATCCTAAACGAGATGAGGCTTTCCAACAAGCGGTTTTTCTCTCCCGCTCTCGGCACGCTTGCGGCAAACGGCGGAATTGTATCCATCCCCGCAGCTTCTTTCAACAAGGGCGGCCGGAATCTTGTCAATGATTGTTGACATTGGATTGTTTGTCAGAGTAGAAAAGCCACATGATCGATTTTCTACAACAATACAGTCCCGTCACGCAGACGCTGATCGCCACGTTTTTTACGTGGGGCGTCACCGCGGCGGGAGCGGCGCTCGTTTTTTTCACGAAGACGGTCAAAACGAAGCTCATGGATTCCATGCTCGGTTTCGCCGCCGGCGTCATGATCGCCGCGAGCTTCTGGTCGCTGCTCGCGCCGGGCATTGCAATGGCCGGAACGATGGGACAACTCCCCTGGCTTACGGCCCTGATCGGATTCGCGGGGGGCGGGATTTTCATGAGACTGACGGACCGTTTCCTGCCGCATCTTCATCCGGGCCTGTCGATGGAGCACAGCGAGGGGATCAAGACAACCTGGCAGCGAAGCACGCTGCTGGTTCTTGCGATCACGCTGCACAACATCCCCGAAGGCCTTGCCGTCGGCGTTGCGTTCGGGGCGGTGGCGGCTGATCTTCCCTCCGCAACGCTGGGAGGCGCCATGGCTTTGGCCATCGGAATCGGCCTCCAGAATTTCCCCGAAGGATCGGCGGTGTCGTTGCCGCTGCGAAGGGAAGGGATGGGAAGGGTGAAGAGTTTTCTGATGGGGCAGGCGTCCGGCATCGTCGAACCCGTGGCCGGGATTCTCGGGGCGGCATTCGTGCTGAACATCCGGAATATCCTGCCCTATGCGCTCTGCTTTGCGGCCGGCGCCATGATTTTCGTCG
>JAQTRB010000006.1 GCA_028712015.1 Syntrophales bacterium | reverse complement strand
TCTCCATTCCCGTCCGGATCTCCGCCCGGAAATGGTCGGTTCCCCGGACCGGATCACACTGGAACAGATAGTAGGGACGGACCGAGATCCGCTCCAGCCCGTACAGCAGATCCCGCATCGACTCATAGTCGTCGTTGACCCCCTTGAGCAGGACCGACTGGTTCCCGACGGGGATCCCCGCCGTCAACAGCATCTCGCACGCCCTGGTTGATTCTTCCGTAATCTCCCGGGAATGATTGAACTGCGTATTGAACCAGAGCGGACGGTGCCGCTTCAGCATGGCACAGAGCTCGGGGGTAATCCGCATCGGCAAGGTAACCGGCGCCCTGCTCCCGATGCGCAGGACTTCCAAATGGGGAATCGCGCGTAGAGCCCCCAAAAACCGATCCAGCAGCCTCTCCGGAATCATCAGCGGATCCCCGCCGGAGACGATCACCTCCCGCAGGGCGGGCGTCCGGGCAACATAATCCACCATCCTCTTCAGCCCTTCCCATCTCGTTCCGTCTTTTTCGGCGAGCCACAGGCGTTTGCGGTTGCAGTGCCTGCAGAAGAGCGCGCAGGTTCCCGTAACGATCACGAGACAGCGGTCGGGATAGCGGCGGATCAGACCCGGAACGGGCATGTCACGCTCCTCGGCCAGCGGATCCGGCACCCCGCCCAGAGAAAAGGTGATTTCCCGAGGATCGGGGAAACACTGCCGACGCAGCGGGTCGCTCTCATCCGTGGGATCCAGAAGAGACAGGTAATAGGGGGTGATCGCAACCGGGTAGGTCCGGATCACCGGCCCGCAGGCGGTCAAATGCGAAAGCGGACGCTCCTGAAGAAAGGCCAATTGTCTCAGAGAGCGGACGCGGTTCCTAAACTGCCATTTCCAGTCATTCCATTCCGTCGGAGAAAACCCTCTCCCGAAAACCGCGCCACCCTGGCTGACGTCTCTCGTCACGATCCTCCTTTATGTAACGGATCTTCACTTTCCCCCAAGCGCTCACACAAAAAACGGGGCAAGGAAGGGGAGCGTGTGTATCATAATTCACAGCCCGGTGCAAAGGGGAATGTCACCGATCTGCCGAAGGAAAATGAACCTCACATCGGCAGGCATCTTCAAATCTGAAATGACGGGAAATGAGACCGAGCTCGGGTATCTGAACCTGGCGGAATGCGACGCCCGCTTGCCCCGCTGCACGCAAGAAATAAGTTGCTTTGTCCGGGCGGATTATATATCTTTTTATCGTGGGATTTTGGTCCTTTCCGGAAGGTTTTTCGGAGAAGAAAACTTGATCTCCTCTCGAACAAACCTTGCGGATCATTTTCTGTACGCCCTCCTTCGGGGGGGTTCAAACCAGAGAAGGGAGACGGCCAAATGAATGTATTATCGCAAGAAGAATGGAAGGCTTTGTTGGCAAAACATCAGGGATGGTGCATCTCGATTTTCATGCCGACCTTCCGCACCGGCGTGGAAAGTCAGCAAAACCAGATCCGGCTCAGGAATTTGCTGCGGAAGGCGGAGGAAAAACTGTTGGCGGGGGGTCTTCGTCCCCAGGAAATCAAGGCCCTGATGGAACCCGCGCAGGCTCTTCCGGGAAATGTCCTCTTCTGGCGGAAACAGAGCGATGGTCTGGCGCTGTTCCTTTCCGCGGATCTTTTCCGTTCCTTTTGCCTCCCCGAGGCCTTTGCCGAACAGATCACGGTGGCCGACCGTTTTCACATCAAGCCTCTCCTGCCGCTCCTTGGGGGCAACAAACGTTTCCACATCCTCGCCCTCAGCCAAAATGAGATCCGGCTTCTCGAAGGGACCGTGCGAAACGCGAGGGAAATCGAATTGGAATCGGTGCCGAAAAACCTCGAGGAAGCGCTTGGGTACGACGAGCTTGGGAAACAGGTCCGATTCCGCTCCGGCGCGGCGGGTGGAGGTGACCGCTCGGCGATGGTCTCCGGGCACGGCGCGGAGATCGACGACACGAAGGAAAATCTTCTGAAGTTCTTCCGTCTGATCGACCGGGGCCTTCGCGACCTGCTCCGGGATGAAGGGGGACCCCTGGTTCTCGCCGGGGTAGAGTATCTCTTCCCCATTTATCGCGAGGCCAACACGTATCCGCGGCTGATCGAAGAGGGCATCCCCGGCAATCCCCAGGGGATCAGCATCGACGCCCTTCATCGATCGGCACTCAAGATCGTCAACCCGTATTTCCGGAAAGACGAGCAAGATGCCGTGGCGCAGTACCGCCAATCGTCGGGAACCGGCTTGACCTCGGCCGATCTTCGGGAGATCGTTCCCGCGACCGTCCACGGACGGGTCGGCACCCTTTTCGCCGCTTCCGACTGCCGGCAATGGGGATCCTTCAACAGGGAGAGCGGCGCCGTCGAGTTCCATCGGGAGATGGGACCCGACAGTCAAGACCTTCTGGAGCTGGCGGCCGTCCAGACCATCCTGAATGGAGGATCGGTGTTTATCCTGCCTCCCGAAAGGATGCCGGACAAAGGCGATCTGAACGCCGTCTTTCGCTACTGAACCAACCGGGATCTCAGATCTCGCGCTCCCCGCCGGAAACAGCGGTTCCCTCGGATGCATCCGGGTTTTCCGCGTTCGGCTCGTTTCCTTTCCGGCCTTTGTAGATGTACCGTTCGAAGAGCCGGTGGTAGGGCGTCCAGTCCGATTCCTCGTCACGGGCCCCGCGGATGGTTTCCTGAAATGCGTTCACCTTGGCGTCCAGATCGTCCATGTAATGCACGATCAGGGCCTCGAGCGTTTTGGGCCGCTTGGGCGAACCGAATTCGAGAACGCCGTGATGGCTCAGGATGAGGTGGCGGAGTTCCATGGCCGTCTGTTCCGGAAAATCCGGGATCGCCGCGATCCGAGCATCAACCATTTCCACGCCCATAACGATGTGGCCGACCAGACGTCCCGGATCGCTGTACTCCACGATCCGATCGAAGGAAAATTCGTAAATCTTCCCGATGTCGTGAAGGATCCCGCCGGTAATGAGCAGATCCCGGTTGATCCCCGCATAGTGACCGGCCGCAAGGTCGAGGAGATGGACAACGGAAAGGGTGTGTTCCAGGAGCCCGCCGATGTAGATGTGGTGGAATCCTTTGGCCGCCGGCGCCCTCCGGAACAGCTCCGCAACCTTTTCGTCCCGAAAGAATGCATGCAGCAGTTCGGAAAGACAGGGAGTCTTCACCTGTGCGCAATAGGACAGAATCTCGGCGAACATCGCCGAACGATCCCCCTTTGCAACCGGGAAGTAATCCGCGAGTTCGACCTCGGCATCCTCCACCTTCCGCAGTTCGATGATCGACAGTTGAATCGCGTTTTTGAAGCTGAGCGCCCTCGCCTGGATGCGGATCAGGTCGCCCTTCTTGAACACCCTGTCCCAGGTCAGAGCGTTTTCCCAGACCTTGCCGTCCACCTCTCCGGTGCGATCCCTCAGGCGAATATTCAGATAGGGAGATCCTTTCTGCGAGTAGGCCAAATTCTTGTCACCGGCGAGAAAAACCTCGTTCACCCGGTCGCCGGTTCTGATATCCTTGACAAAGATCGTTTTATCCGTCACATCCGCACCCTTCCTTCCCCGGAATAGATTTTCATGCGGCCCCGCCGGGCCGAACCGATCAGCGTCATTCCCGCCTCCCGTGCCATCTCGACAGCCTGTGTCGTGGGAACGGACAGGGAGCAGAACACCTGCACACCCAGCCGCTGAATCTTGTGGACAATCTCCGATGAGACGCGGCCGGTCCGGAGGATGACGGCATCGCGACAGTCCATACCCTGGAGCAGCGCGTAGCCGCCCAGCATGTCGATCGTGTTGTGCCGCCCGATATCCTCCCGGGCGGCAAGGATCTCTCCGTTCCGGGCCAGGGCCGCGGCATGTGTCCCGCCCGTCTCTTCGTGGAGACGGGCCTGTGCAAGAAAGCGTTCCATCAGGCCGAGGAGCTCCTCCGGGGCAAAGGTCAACCGGTCGGTCAACGACTCGCCCCGGGGCTCCATCCCCTGCCGACTGAAACCAAAAGCGCCTCCGGAACCCAGGGTTGTGACCGCCGTCGGTCCCTTGATTTCCCGTCCCGCCACCGTCCGGATCCTCACCCGCGTCCTGTCGGAGCTTACCTCAACAGCCCGAATATCCCGCTGCGTTCGCAGAAAACCTTCGGAGCGGAGGAAACCAACGGCCAGCTCTTCCAAATATATCCCGGCGCAGGCGATCGTGATGATCTTCCGTTCGTCGAGACAAATCTCAAGCGGAATTTCGCGAATGATCCGCTCTTCCCTGTCGGAAAATCCTTGTCCGTCGTAGACGGATATCCGGAAACAACCATGGCTCCCGCTTTCGGAACTCATTTTTCGGGCCTTTCCCGGAGGATCCGGTGATCGCCCGCACGCATCGTCAGCTTGGTCATATCAAAATATTCCATCAGCGGAATGATGAATTTCCGCGAAAGCCCGGTTAATTCCTTGAAGCTTGCGGGCGTCGCCAGACCGTCGCGGATGAGAATTCGCCGATAATCTTCATGGAGCTTCTCCAGGGCATCCCGATGGAAGTTCAGGTCTTCGCTGATCCGGACCAGAATCCCTTCGCGGATCATCACCTGAATCAGACTCGCGACCTCTTTTTTCCGGTCGGAGAACCGGTCCAGGATTTCACGGACCGTCGGCGGGGCGAGTCCCGCATCCCGGTAGGCGAGGGACAAGTTTTCCCGCAAACCCTCCATTTCACCCTGCAGATGGATGCGGTGTCCCGGCAAACGGATCATCTCCCTTTCGGTGACGATTTCTCCCCTCTTTTCGAGATCACGGAGGGCCATCGTGAAGATCTTCTGCTCAACCCCTTGCCCCCTCTCCAACGTGGTTCTCAGTTCCTCCCGGGAGATTCCCTCGTCGAGCGGAAATTTTTCATGGTAGGCCTGAAGCTCCCGACGAATCTCAGACTGAAAGACCTCATAAACGGGATAGGAAAGAATCCGCATCCCGTCCCGATCGACGAGGACGGCCCGCTTCGCAGAGAACATCTTCTCCAGGAGCCGCCTCAGTTCCCGGCTTCGAATGCCCGTGCGGACGACCAGCAGATGCTCCGTAATCCCGGCGATGCCCGCCCTCTCGAGGATCACGGTCGTCTTCTCCTCATCCTCCCCACCGGTCAGACGCCGGAATTCCCGGAGAACACCATCCGAAGACCGCTTGTGTTTCACAGGCAACGGATCGACGATCAGACCGCCGCCGATCGTCGTCATGGGAGAATAACTGCGGACGACAAATCGGTCGCCGGCCACGACAGCCTGGGGGACTTCCAGCACCAGCTGCACAAAGCACTCGTTCCCCGGCTCCAGCTCATCGCGGTCGAGCAGAATGATCCGGGCAATGGCCTCGTTGGTCCCCGTATGGAGGCGGACGAGGGTCCGATTTTTCAGCTTCCGACCCGCGGCGCCCAGATGACGGTAGAGACCATCGAGTCTCAATGATGGCGTCAGGAAAGCGGGCCCGGTCAGAACATATCCCCGCTCGATCATTTCCCGGTTGATCCCCTGAAGGTTGATGGCCGTTCTCTGTCCCGCTTCAGCCGTTTCGACATTCCGGTTGTGGGTCTGGATTCCCCGCACCCGGCAGTGAATGCCGACCGGAGAAATCTCCACCTCCTCGCCCGTCATCACCTTTCCGGATACCAGCGTTCCCGTGACGACGGTTCCGAATCCCTTGATCGTGAAAACCCGGTCCACCGGCAGTCGGAAGAGGCCAACATCGGGGCTTTCCTCCACCTCATCCGCCGTTTTACCGATGGTCGAGAACAATTCCGGGAAACCGATCCCGGTCAGGGAGGAGACCGGAACCACCGGCGTGCCTTCCAGGAAGGTTCCCCGGAGAAACAAGCGGACGTCGTCCCGGACCAGTTCCAACCAATCCTGATCGACCATATCGATCTTGGTCAACGCGACGAATCCCTTCCGGATTCCCAGTAGGGTGCAAATCTGAAGGTGTTCCCGCGTCTGCGGCATCACCCCTTCGTCGGCAGCGATGATCAGGACCACGAAATCGATGCCGGCCGCTCCGGCCACCATGTGCCGGACGAACCGCTCATGGCCGGGCACATCGACAACCCCGATGGTCCTGCCGTCCGGAAGGACCAGCGAGGCGAATCCGAGTTCAATGGTAATCCCCCTCTCCTTTTCCTCCTTGAGACGGTCGGTATCCACGCCGGTGAGTCTTTTGATCAGCGCAGTCTTGCCGTGGTCTACATGACCGGCCGTGCCTATCACGAGATGCTTCATATATTGGAAAATAACAGACTCATCCGCTTTTCACAACAGCAAAGATACCGTGGATTAAGCAATCCACCCTTCAAATACCGATACGCAATAAATGATGATTGACAGCCTTTTAGGAAGACAGTCGCCATTTTGTTGCGTATCGGCAGGTTCAAAGCGCAAGACTTGCTTCCAGATCGACAATGCCATGTCTGGTGCGGTTATTCTCGCGATGTTCTTGGTCAAGGGACAGGCGATTTTAATGGACATGCATTCTTCCAATATGCAATGATTATTGACACTGATGAAAGCATGTGTAGGTCGAAGGGGGTATCGTGAATCGTCGCCATTTTTGCAAGCTTGCAGTGCTTTCATCGGCGGGCGTGGGCAGTATGCTGTTGAATGCGAACTTGAGCGTGGCCAGGGGTATCTCCTCTGGAGCCTTTCCTGGCCGGGGAACAAATCAATGT
The DNA here is from genome assembly GCA_028712015.1 of Syntrophales bacterium. GTDB lineage: Bacteria > Desulfobacterota > Syntrophia > Syntrophales > UBA5619 > UBA5619. The sequence continues at coordinate 14,511 of JAQTRB010000006.1, read as the reverse complement.
TATGCCGGACCGCCAGAAGGAGTCATTCTGACGTCCCTGTCTGACTTGTTCAAGATCGGACCGGGGCCTTCCAGCTCCCACACGATTGCACCTTTACGGATGGCCGAACATTTCCGGCAGACCATCGAAGAGTCGTCTAAGGATCAAATCGAAAGGTCCAATCCATTGAAGTCAGGCTTTTCGGCAGTTTGAGTGCCACGGGCCATGGGCACCATACGGATCGCGCCGTCATGGCCGGACTTTTAGGTCAGAAATCCGAGACATGCGACACAAAATGATGGACCGGCTTCGGGATGCGACTAAAAAATATCCGGCGAACATCAACGGTAAAACCTTCATGATCAGCCATGACATGATCATTTGGGATAAGATCGAACATTCCTATCCCTATGCCAACACCATGATCATGCGCCTTGTCGGCAAGGATGGATCGGCCTTGTTTGAGAGGGAGTATTACTCCCCCGGCGGGGGATTCTTCCTCTGGAAGGGTCAACCGAAGGCAGATCGTGGCAAGCCTTTATATCCCTACACAGCATGACTCCATTCAAGGCGCAGGCGGCAGAGCATAAGAAAAGCCTCCACGAGATTATCCTGGAAACGGACATATTGTCTCTCCCTGAAAACAACATATCGTCATGAAGGGGTTCGCCGCTTTCGCGGCCGATGACTCGTTGCCGATGAACTTTTTCCGGCGCTGTCCCTGAATCTTGGCTTTCGAGACTTTTTACAGCGAGATTCATCATTTCTTCCCGTTAGATGAATGGAATGGAAATCTTATGTCGGATGATTTATAAGGACATGTGCTTATCGACGGGAGGAAGTATTGAGGATACTGGGGCTGGATTACGGCAGCCGGAGAATCGGGGTCGCCGTCAGCGATGGGCTCGGGATGACGGCGCAAGGGGTGGCGACGCTTGACCGAAAAAATCGCGAGGCGGACCTGGCGGCGATCGCCGATCTGATTGAACGCCACGCCATCGAACGAATCGTTGTCGGTTATCCCATCCGGCTGGACGGCAGCGAGGGAATTCAGTGCGAAAAGGTCAACCGGTTCATCCGGCGGCTGGAGGCCCGGTTGTCGCTGCCCGTCGTCCGCTGGGACGAAACTCTGTCAACGAAGGAGGCGGAAGGGCTTCTCCGAGAGCGCGGGATCAGACCGGAGAAGAGAAGAGCGCTCATCGACCGGGTAGCCGCCTCGCTGATCCTACAGGGATACCTCGACGCGCTCTCTCGTGAGCGAAAGGCGGAACCGACGTCCGTATAAATAATGGTTGGACGCATGCCAATGAACCGGTTGAAAAGGATGGGAAAAGCCTTGATCCGACGCCGGCGAGAAATGATCGTACTGATCTCCCTGCTCGTATTGTCGGCCGGTGTCGTCTTCTCCCAATATATGACCGCTCCGGTCCATCCCGAAACCGCCGCTGTAACAGTAGACATTCCCAAGGGGTCAGGGTTCCTTCGGATTACGGAGATTCTCCACGACGCCGGTCTGGTCGAAAACCGTCCATTTTTCTGGATCCTGGCTCTCGTCAAAAAAGCAAACAGGCATATCAAGGCAGGTGAATATGAGCTGAACGGCGCGATGTCCCCGTCGGCCATTCTCAGCAAGCTGATCCGCGGAGAGATCAAGTCTTATCGGGTGATGCTGCCCGAAGACATCACCGCAAGTGAAGTGGCAAAGCGGCTTTCAGCCGACAGACTGATCAACGAGAAGGAATTCATGGAGCTGGCCGTTGACCGGTCATTTCTCGCCTCGCTCGACATCGAGGCGGACAGCATCGAAGGGTACCTCTATCCGAACACCTACTTTTTCGACCGGTCCATGACGACCAAGGAGATCATCCGGACCATCGTGGAACAGTTCCAGAAGGAGGTCACGCCCGATCTGAAAAAAAAGGCCGAAGAGATGGGTTTCACAATGAACCAGTGGGTGACCCTCGCTTCAATCATCGGCAAGGAATCCGGGAACCGGGCCGAAAAACCGATGATTTCAGCAGTCTTTCGAAACCGCCTGAAGATGGGTATGAAGCTGCAGAGCGACCCCACGGCCGTCTACCATTTTGCCAAAAACCGCCATCCCATCCCGTCGGTCCGTAAGGAGCATCTCCAATTGGACACGCCACACAATACCTATATGATCAATGGCTTGCCACCAGGACCCATTGCCAACCCCGGTATCGATTCCCTCCGGGCGGCACTCTATCCCGCCGAGGTCGATTACCTCTATTTCGTGGCAAAAAATGATGGAAGTCACCACTTCTCCTCAAATCTCGCCGCACACAACCGGGCCGTCCTAAAATATCAGATTCACAATCAAAAAAAGTGAAAAATTTTTCTTGACAAAGATAAAAACCTCCTCTATCTTGGCCTCAAAGTGGGGCAAAGTGGATTATAGTGGAGGAAAAATCTTTCATGTCCGTCTTCCGGGGTCAATACTACCACACGATCGACGACAAAGGGAGGATCATTTTCCCCTCGCGGCTTCGTGAAGTCTTTGCCGAAAAATATGACAGCCGTCTGGTCATCACAAACTGGGACGGTTATCTGATGGTGTTCCCCTACGACGAATGGCGGGTCATCGAGGAAAAGGTCTCCCACCAGTCGTTGCTGCGCAAAGAAGTCCGTGCCTTTCAACGATTTTTCATGTCCGGCGCGGTCGACTGCTCCCTGGACGGCCAGGGCCGGATCCTCATCCCCCCCAATCTCCGGGAATTCGCGAAACTGGAGAAGGATATCGTCCTGGCCGGAATGATCAAGGTCATCGAGATATGGAGCAAGGACCGGTTCGAATCTGAAATGAAAAAGAGCGGGGACAACCTGGACGGCTTCAGCGACTACATGGCGGATCTGGGAATATAGAGGACTCTCTGCGAAATGGCTTCAGCGGTTTTTTACAAAGGTATGATGAGATGGAATTTTTCCACAAGCCGATCCTGGTCGCAGAGATCATCGCTTTCCTTCAATGCAGGACCGGGGCGGTCTATCTGGACGGCACCCTGGGTGGCGGAGGACACGCCTTTGCAATCTTGAGAAATTCGGTTCCGGACGGCCGGCTGATCGGAATCGATGCCGACGGGGATGCACTTCAGGAAGCTCGGAAACGTCTGGCGCCTTTCGGCGACCGGGCGGTCCTGGTCAAGGGGAATTTCGCCGACATGGAAAAAACGCTGACCGGAATGAACATTGAAACGGTGGACGGAATCCTTCTCGATCTGGGCGTTTCCTCCCATCAACTGGACACGGCGGAGCGAGGTTTCAGCTTCACCCTCGACGCCGTGCTGGACATGCGGATGGACCGAAGCCGGGGTCCAAGCGCCTACGATCTCATCAACACCCTTTCCCGGGAAGCGCTGGAAGAAATTCTCCGGAAATTCGGCGAAGAACGGAGGGCGGCACGAATCGCTCGGGCGATCGTCAAGAGGCGAGCCCAATCCCCCATCCGGACGACGGTCAGTCTGGCCGCTTTGGTGGCCGGGGCATCGCCGGGGCGGGGAACCACCAGAATCCATCCGGCAACACGGACCTTTCAGGCCCTTCGAATCGCCGTCAACGACGAACTTGCCAATCTTCAACGGGCCCTGTTCGACGGGATGGCGCTTCTCAAACCCGGAGGACGCTTTGCGGTCATCTCTTTTCATTCGTTGGAGGACCGAATCGTTAAGAGCTCTTTCCTCGCCGCGGAAAAAAGCTGCATCTGTCCCCCCGATTTTCCCGTATGTTCCTGCGGACGAAAGCCGACGATGAGGGTTTTGACGCGAAAACCGGTTGTCCCCGCTGAGGAGGAGATCCGGGACAACCCACGGGCACGAAGCGCAAAACTCAGAATTGCCGAGAGGATCGAATCATGCAAGCCGTAGAGGTTCTGAAACAGAGGGTTCACCCCCGGGAGGACGCTACCGGTCGGATCGGATATTCGACTTGGATCTTTGTCGCTTCCATTTTGATGGCGGTGGCTCTCCTCTACGTATGGAGCCACATCCACATGACGGAGTTGGAGTACCAGATCGCTCATGAATTGAACAACCGGGAACAGATCACGGAAGAACAGACAAAGTTGAAAGTCGAGCTGGCCACGCTGAAATCACCCCGAAGGATCGAAACGATCGCCCGAGAGAAGCTGCAAATGACGTACCCGGAAAGGACGCAGGTTATCATACTGAAATGACCAGTGAATCTCGAAAATGGATGCGGTTCAGGATTGCCACCCTGCTGGCTTTTTTCCTGGTGCTGTTTATCGCCCTTGCATCCCGCGCCTTTCAACTGCAGATCCTCTCCGGAAAGGAACTGAAAGCCCTTGCCCAGAAACAGCATACGCAGACCCTTCAGCTGCATCCGGAGAGGGGGATCATCTTTGACCGGAACGGCGAAAAGATGGCCGCCAGCATTCTGGTTGACTCCGTCTGCGCCGATCCGTCGAAAATCAACAATCCCAACGATGTGGCCGGTCACCTGGCCGCCATTCTTCAGACGGACAAAACGGTCCTCCGGAAAAAGTTATCCGGCACGAAGAATTTTTGCTGGATTGCTCGACGAATTGCCCCGGAACAGGCTAATCTCGTTCAAGAATTGGAAATCGATGGGATATTCATCGTCAAGGAACCCAAGCGTTATTACCCGGGCGGCGAGTTGGCCGGCCACTTGATCGGTTTCGTCGGCACGGACGCCGCTGGCCTGGAAGGACTCGAACTGCGCTACGACCGCTATCTGAAGGGCATTCCCGAAAAACTGATGTGGACCAGAGACGCCAAAGGGAAGCGGCTCTACCCGCGCATAGAGAAACCGGAAGCCGGTCCCAAGGCGAATTACGATCTTGTCCTGACGATCGACAACCGCATTCAGCACATGGTGGAATCTCATCTGAAAACCGCCGTAAAGGAGAAGGGGGCAAAAGGAGGATTCGCAATCGTCATGGATCCCCGTACGGGAGAAATCCTCGCCCTGGCCAATGAGATGGGATTCGACCCCAACCGTTTCTCCGCGGTCAACCCCGCGACCGGTAAAAATAAGGCCATTACCGATAGTTTCGATCCCGGATCCACCTTCAAACCTTTCCTGGCGGCCGCTGCGTTGGAAGAGGGCGTCATTCGGGAAACGGACCTGTTCAACTGTGAAAACGGCCGTTATGCGATTGCGGATCGAGTGTTTCACGAGGCGCAGCGGAAGCGTCACGGCACACTGAGCGTACACGATATCCTCAAATATTCGAGCAACATCGGTTCGATCAAAATTTCGGAAAAGCTCGGCAAGGAGACATTCTACCAATACATTCGCAAGTTCGGGTTCGGAGCCAAAACCGGTATCGATCTCCCGGGCGAGGTAAACGGACTTCTGCGACCGGTGGAAAAATGGACCCGCGTGGATGCGGCAACCGTCGCTTTCGGTCAGGGAATTTCGGTCACGGCCATCCAGCTCATCACCGCCCTCTCCAGTATCGCCAATCAGGGGGTTCTGATGAAGCCCTTCATTGTCCGGGGTCTCATGGATCGAAAAGGAAACATCGTTCAAGCCTATCATCCGACCGTGGTCCGCCGGGTGATCTCCCCCGAAACGGCAAAACGGCTGACGGCGATCCTGACCGACGTGGTCGGCATGGAGGATGGCACCGGGAAACATGCCCGCATTGTGAACGTCGCGGTTGCCGGAAAGACTGGCACCTCGCAAAAGTTTGATTTTACGCGGAAGATCTATTCAAGCCAAAGGGTCAAAACCTCCTTCATGGGCTTTTTCCCGGCGGAAGATCCGCAAATCGCGATCCTGGTTATTCTGGACGAACCGCAGAAAGACCGGTGGGGCGGGGTGGCAGCGGCCCCGGTCTTCAAGAGCATCGGGGAACAGCTTCTGACCTGTTTCCGGACGAACATCCGCGAAAACGCCGGCCCCGAAGAGGGGAAACCGATCGGCGACGACATGAAGGTCAGGCTCGCCTCCACGCAAGAGGTGCTTGCGAACACGGAAACGGATACGGACGAAACACTCATGCCGAACTTCCGGGGGATGACGATCCGCGAGGTTCTGAAAAAATCGAAGGAAAAAGGAATCGAGGTCCGTGTGATCGGAAGCGGCTGGGCGACTATCCAGCAACCGGCGGCGGGAATACCCGCGCCGAGGGACCGCATCTGCACGGTCACCTTCGGTATGGGTTCATGAGAGGTCCGGATGCGACTTTCCGAGCTGATGAGGGGAATCGAGATTCTGGGAATCTCGGGGGAGCCAGACGGGGAAGTCCGTTCGGTCTGTTACGACTCGCGGGAATGTAAACCGGACGGTCTCTTCGTGGCGATTCCCGGCCTCCGGACCGACGGTCATGAATTCATCCCTGACGCCTTGGCCCGCGGCGCCCGTTTCATTCTCCACGAGCGGGATTTCGTTTCTCCGTCCGGCATCACGGCCATTCGGGTCCGGGACAGCCGTCAGGTTCTCGGCCGACTTGGAAAAAATTTCTTCAGCCACCCTTCTGCCCGACTCTGTCTCATCGCCGTGGTCGGAACGAACGGCAAGACCACGGTCACCTATCTGCTGGAGGCCATTCTCCGGGCCGCGGGCCATTCGGTCGGCGTCCTGGGAACGGTAAACTACCGCTACGGCGATCAGCATATCCCCGCCCCGAATACCACGCCGGAATCCTTCGAGATGCAACGGATTCTTCGGGAAATGGTCGACCATGGGATCACGCACGTCGTGGCGGAGGTCTCTTCCCACGCAATCGACCTGCGCCGAGTGGATGATTGCGCATTTGATCTTGGGGTTTTTACCAACCTCACCCAGGATCATCTCGACTACCACCGGACAATGGAGAATTATTTCCAGGCCAAGAGACGTTTTTTTACGGAATTGCTCCCGGCCGGCGGGAAAAACCACCCGCAGCGGATGATCCTCAACGGCGATGATCCCTGGGGACAACGGATCAACCGCGAGGCTCCAGGCGGTCGATTCATCTACGGACTCAATCCCCCGTGTGATGTCACGGCCGATTTCCCGCATCTTTCCCTCGAGGGGATCAAGGCGAGACTTCACCTCGGGGAAGAGACCTTGGAGATCACATCCCCGCTGCTGGGGAAATTCAACCTCTACAACATCCTGGCCGCGGCGGCGGCCGCCCATGCGGTCGAGACTCCCAAAGAAGCCATTCGCGACGGGATCGCCGCTCTGGCCCACATTCCCGGACGCCTGGAAAAGGTCAGCACGGCTGCGCAACCCGCCGTTTTCATTGATTACGCGCACACGGACGATGCGTTGCGCCGGGTCCTCCAGAATCTCTCCGCCTTCCGGGCGGGGAGGATCATCACCGTTTTCGGGTGCGGCGGGGATCGAGATCGCGGAAAGAGGCCGCTGATGGGCGAGGCCGCAGCCGATTTGAGCGACCTGACGATCGTGACCTCGGACAACCCACGGTCGGAGGATCCGCTGGATATCATCCAAGAGATCGAAACCGGAATCCGGGTGCCGAAATTCACCGATAGGAAGGATATAAAGAATCAGTCGGGCCAACGAGGGTACCTCGTCCTTCCCGACCGGAAAGAGGCCATTGCCGCGGCCATTGGGGTGGCCGCGGTCACGGACATTGTTCTCATCGCCGGGAAGGGGCACGAGGACTACCAGATCATCGGCGCCAGGAAGTTCCCTTTCGATGACCGGGTCATCGCGCGCGAGGCGTTGCAACAGCGGCAAAGCAGGAGGAGCGGATCATGACGGACGGCGTGCCGCTCTTCTCCGCCGACGAGATTCTAAGATGCACGGGCGGAAACCTGCTCCGCGGCGGCGGCGACTGGTCTTGCCGAGGGATCTCCACGGACACGCGCACATTGACCGTGGGAAACCTCTACATCGCGCTGGAAGGCGAACATTTCGACGGACACGACTTCCTGACCCGGGCCGAGGAACGGGGGGCCGCCGGGCTCCTCATCCGCGCGAATGCCGCGGCAAAACTTGCGTCGGCGCCGGAGAGGCTGCCCGCCATCGGCGTCCCCGACACCCTGCGGGCCCTCGGCGACATCGCCCGCGACTGGCGTCGACATTTCGCCGTCCCCGTGATCGCGATCACCGGAAGCTCTGGAAAGACCACAACGAAAGAGATGGTCGCGGCAATCGCATCCCGCACGCGGAACGTCCTCAAAACGGAAGGAAATTTGAACAATCGGATCGGCCTCCCGCTGACCCTTCTGCGACTGCGAGAGAACCACGAACTGGCCGTCGTCGAGATGGGGACAAACTGCCCGGGAGAGATCGCGCTCCTTGCGGCCATTGCCGAACCGGAGGTCGGCGTCATCACGAACGTAGGACCGGCGCATCTCGAAGGTCTCGGTTCCCTGCACGGAATCCGGGAAGAAAAAGGGGCCCTTTGGGAAAAAATGGCCGGCCGCGGCCGGGCGATTATCAACCATGACGACCCGGAGATCGGTCTTCTCGCGCGCCGCTGGCGAGGGGAGCGGATCCGGTTTGGCCTCGGCGAAGGGGCCGATGTCAACGCCCGGCAAATCGAACCGTCCGGGCCGGCAGGGGTCCGCTTCGAGTTGTTCATCGACGGGATCGGCGTCCCGGTTATCCTTCACACCCCCGGGGAACACAATGTGATGAACGCCCTCGCCGCGGCCGCCGCGGCATGGTCGATCGGCTTCGACCGCAAAGCAATTGCGGCGGGTCTTGCCGCCTTCCGTCCGCTCCCCGGAAGAAACGAGGTCCGGCCGCTTGGAAACGGCGCCTTCCTGATGATCGATGCCTACAACGCAAATCCTTCCTCGATGCGGGAGGCGCTGAAGACCATGCTGGAATTGCGGGGAAACGGTCATGCCTTTGCGATCCTGGGCGACATGCTGGAGCTGGGCAAACAATCGGAGCCGCTGCATGAGGAGATCGGAACGCTGCTTGCGGACGCACGGCCAAGCCACCTTTTTCTCAAGGGATCGCTGACCCAGGCGCTGGCGGCCGGGTCAATCCGCCGGGGATTCCCGGCGGAACGGATCACCTTTTTCGAACATCCGGAGGAGGTGGTCGCTTTGCTACAGCCCCGGCTGACCAGGGGCGACTGGATCCTGATCAAGGGATCGCGAAAGATGAAAATGGAGGCGGTGGCGGAGAAGATCATCGCGGCATTTGACCTGAAATCGCAAACGGTGTAGGATTCACCGCACAAAAACACCGGTTGCATCGGGAAGGCTGGATCAATGCTTTTTCATCTTTTATATCCGCTTCATCAAACGTATTCCTTTTTCAACGTCTTTCGCTACATCACCTTCCGGACGATCTATGCGGCGATCACCGCGCTCGTGATCTGTTTCATTATCGGTCCCTGGCTGATCCGCAGGCTCCAGGACCTTCGGATAGGCCAGACCATCCGCGAGGACGGGCCGGGCTCCCACATCAACAAAAAGGGGACGCCGACGATGGGCGGCATCCTGATCATCTTCGCGGTCACCGTCTCCACGCTCCTCTGGGCGAACCTAACCGTCGACTGCATCTGGCTGATGATCATGGTCATGGTCGGTTTCGGGCTGATCGGTTTCCTCGACGACTACCGGAAGCTCGTCCATCAAAACAGCCGGGGCGTTCCGGGAACCGTCCGACTGGCCGCCGAGGTCGCAATCGCGCTGTTCGTCGGCGTAATCCTCTACATCAAGCCGGGATTCAACGCGAATGTGACGATCCCCTTTTTCAAGACGGTTCTGCCGAACATCGGCTGGGGCTACGTCCTGCTGTCCACCTTCATCATCGTGGGCGCCGCGAACGCGGTCAATCTCACGGACGGTCTGGATGGCCTCGCCATCGGCCCGACGATCACCTGCTTCATGACCTATCTGTTGTTTGCCTATTTCGCCGGCAACATCAAGATCGCGGCATACCTCCAAATCCCGTATGTGGCGGGAACGGGAGAACTGGCGATCTTCTGCGGCGCGGTCGTCGGCGCCGGCATCGGATTCCTCTGGTACAATACGTATCCTGCCCAGGTCTTCATGGGGGACGTGGGTTCCCTCTCTCTCGGCGGTTCCCTGGGTGCCCTGGCGATCCTGACGAAACAGGAGATTCTGCTGGCCATCGTCGGCGGTATATTCGTCCTGGAGACCTTCTCCGTCATTTTTCAGGTCGGCTGGTTCAAGCTCTCCGGCGGAAGGAGGATCTTCAAAATGGCCCCGATCCATCACCATTTCGAACTCAAGGGATGGCCGGAACCGAAGGTGATCGTCCGCTTCTGGATTATTTCCGTGCTGCTGGCGCTCGTCGCCATCAGCACGTTGAAATTGAGGTAAACGGCAGCAATGGATCTGAAGGGAAAAAAAGTGGCCATCCTCGGCGTCGGAAAGACGGGGCTCGCGACGGCCCGATTTCTGGCGGGCCGGGGGGTCCGGCTGGCCGTCACCGACGCAAAACCCGCATCGTCCTGGAGGGAAGCCCGGACCGCGCTGAAGAATCTACCCGCGGAATCGACCGCCGCCCCCTACGGACCGGAGATCCTCGCGGGCGCGGACTTTGTCGTTCCGTCACCGGGCATTCCGCCCGCCAATCCGATCCTTATCGAGGCGGTCCGGCGCGGGATCCCGGTGTTGAGCGAGCTTGAACTTGCCTCCCGATTCATCGCGACTCCGATCATCGCCATCACCGGCACAAACGGAAAGACGACGGTCACCTCATTGACCGGTGAAATGCTGCAAGCGGCGGGCAAGAAGATCTTCATCGGCGGGAACATCGGCACACCGTTGATCGGTTACGCGGCCGGCCCGCAGGATGCGGACTGGGCGGTCGTCGAGGTCAGCAGTTTCCAGTTGCAATGGACGCAGACATTCCACCCCCGGATCGCGGTTCTGTTGAACGTCACCACCGACCATATCGATTACCACGGGAGCTTCTCCGCCTATCGGGAGGTCAAGGAAAGAATCTTCGCGCGGCAAACCGCCCGGGACCTCGCGATCCTCAACGGGGATGAAAAGGAGTCGGCTGCGCTTTGCGCGAGGCTGGCCGCCCGGACGGAACTCTTCCGCTCATCGAGCCCCGTCGACTCCGGGATATTTCTCTCGGAGCGAAAACTCGTCCGTCCTCTCCCCGGAGAGGGGCGGGAAGAATACCCGCTGGCGATGATTCACCTTCCCGGGCGGCACAATTGCGAAAACGTGATGGCGTCGATCCTCGCAGCCCGGGCCTGCGGCTGTGACCCTCCGGCAATCGTCCGGGCCGTGGAAGGTTTCCGCGGAATCGCCCACCGGATCGAATATGCCGGGAAGAAAAACGGCGTTCTTTTCTACGACGATTCCAAGGGAACGAATGTCGGCGCCGTCATGCGGTCGCTGGAGAGTTTTTCGCAGCCGGTCATCCTCCTCCTCGGGGGACGGGATAAAGAGGGAGATTTTCAAACCCTCGCCCCGCTGATCCGCCGGGGAGTGAAGGAGCTGGTCCTGTTCGGCGAGGCCGCCGAAAAAATCAACGGACTGGTCGGTGGGTTGGTCCGGACGACGCTTGTCGCCACGCTGAAAGAAGCGGTGGAAAAAGCATACCGCTCCGCGGCACCCGGAGACGCCGTCCTCCTTTCACCGGGATGCGCCAGTTTTGACGAATTCAAAGACTACAAGGAACGGGGCGACCTTTTTCAAAAATGGGTCGAACAATTATCGACATGAAACGGTGGGGCGAAAACGAAAAAAAACCCGATCTGATCCTGCTGCTGGCGACACTTCTGCTGCTGACCATCGGGACCGTGATGATCTACAGTTCCAGCTCCATTCTGGCGATGGAACGGTTCCGCGACGGCCAGTTCTTTCTTAAAAAACAGCTCTTCTTCGTCTGCCTCGGTCTCGGCATCATGGGGCTTGCAACCCGCATCCCCTACTACAAACTCCGGAAGCTGGCCTGGCCCGGCATTATACTGTCGGCTTTTTTTCTGCTGCTGATCTGGGTCCCCCATCTGGGGATCCGCGCCGGCGGAGCCAACCGCTGGCTCAACCTCGGGGTCTTTTCCTTCCAGGTTTCCGAAATGGTCAAGGTGGCGCTGATCCTCTTTCTCGCCCATTTCCTGGCGGATAAAGTCAACCATATTCGTGATTTCCGCCAGGGGCTCCTGATTCCCCTCGCCGTTACGGGGGGTCTGACCGGTTTGATCGTTTTGCAGCCCGATTTTGGGACAACCGTCATTATCGCGATCATCGCCTTCCTGATGATCTATCTGGCCGGCGGTCGGATCGTTCACATCGCCGGGCTTGTGGCGCTTTTTCTGCCGGCGGCCGTCGGAATGCTTCTGTACAAGAGCTACCGCATCACCCGTCTGATGGCTTTTCTCGATCCGTGGAAGGACCCCCGCCGCTCGGGTTTTCAGATCATTCAATCGCTGATCTCGTTCGGTTCCGGCGGTCCATTTGGAGTGGGGATCGGGGATGGGATGCAGAAACTGTTCTACCTGCCCGAGCCCCATACGGATTTCATTCTCGCGGTCATCGCGGAGGAGAGCGGCTTCATCGGCGTGGGGCTGATCCTCTTTCTCTACGGTCTCTTGATCGTCCGCGGATTCCAGATTTCGCTGAAGGCGCCGGATCTGTTCGGAAATCTTCTTGCATCGGGGCTCACGATGATGCTCGCACTGGAGGCGTTCATCAACATCGCGGGCGTAATGGGGCTCATCCCGCTCAAGGGGCTCGCCCTCCCGTTTCTGAGTTACGGGGGTACATCGCTGATCATGTCCCTCACGGCGGTCGGAATATTGTTGAATATATCCTCTTATGAATCATGACATGAAAAAAAAACCTTCCGACCCCTGTGCGGCTGGCCGCGGCATCAGGATGATGATCGCCGGCGGCGGAACGGGCGGCCATCTCTTTCCCGGAATCGCGATTGCCGAGGAGTTCCTGCGGCGCCATCCGGAAAACCGCGTCCTGTTCGTCGGCACCGAACGGGGTCTGGAAAAGAAGATCTTAAGCGGCCTGGGTTTCGCTCTCCGGACGTTGAAGGTGGAAGGTCTGAAGGGACGCGGTCCGGTGCGGGTTCTGGCATCACTCCTGAAAATACCGGGCAGCCTGTTCGCATCCTTCCGAATCCTCCGTGTGTTTCAACCGTCCATCGTCGTCGGTGTGGGCGGGTATGCCTCGGGGCCGGCGGTCCTGGCCGCCCGTCTGATGGGAATCCCAACGGCGATCGCCGAGCAGAACGCATTCCCGGGCCTGACCAACCGGATTCTCGGCCTTTTCGTGGGCCGAATCTTCGTAACCTTTGCGGCATCCGCAAACTGGTTTCCCGCGGATCGAACCCGGGTCACCGGAAACCCGATCCGCGCGGCCTTTCTCGAAGACCGGCGGAACAACGGGGAAAGGGATCCGCGTTTTACGCTGCTGATCTTCGGCGGAAGCCAGGGGGCCCATGCAATCAACCGGGCGGTCATGGATGCACTGAACCACCTCGAACCGCTGAAGGACAGGATCCGCTTCATCCACCAAACCGGCGAGAAGGATCATGAGGCGGTTGCCCGAGTCTACCGGGAACGGGGATTCACGGCGGAGGTTTACCCGTTCATCACGGAGATGGCGGCGGCCTACCGGGCGGCCGATTTGCTGCTGTGCCGCGCCGGCGCGACCTCCATCGCGGAGATCACGGGCGGTGAAAAGGCGGCCATTCTGATCCCGTTTCCGTTTGCCGTGAACGATCACCAGACCAAAAACGCCAGGCTCCTAGAGCAAGCCGGGGCAGCGGAACTGATTCCGGAAAAGGAACTGGACGGCGGCAGGCTGGGTACGCTCATCGAAAGACTGTATCACCAGCCGGAGGTGATTCGAAAAATGGAAAAGGCCGCCGCCGCCCTGGGCAATCTCCGCGCGGCGGCGACCATCGTCGACGCCTGCCTGCAGCTGATTGAAAAACGCGCCCCCGCGGAATTCCGCGGAGGCGCGAAATGAGAGACGGCATCGTCCCCCCGGTAGCGGTTTCCGGGGACGGCTTTCGGTTTTACCGGGGCAGATTTCAAATCTGTTCCCTTGGGGGGGGTATGAAAGAGATCTTGAACAGCGGCAGCATGGACCGGAAGGTTCGGCGCATTCATTTCGTCGGAATCGGCGGCATCGGCATGAGCGGGATCGCCGAGGTCCTCCTCAACCTGGGGTATGAGGTGAGCGGTTCCGATCTCGCCTCCTCCGACACGACCCAGCGCCTCGATGAACTGGGGGCCGCTATTCACCGCGGCCACGCGGCAGGCAACATCGGCCATGCGGACGTCGTCGTCGCCTCCACGGCCGTCCGGCCGGACAATCCGGAGGTGGTCGCGGCCCACAAGAGAAACATACCGGTCATCCCGAGGGCGGAAATGCTTGCGGAGCTGTTGAAGATGAAGTTTTCCGTCGCCGTCTCGGGCAGCCACGGAAAGACTTCGACGACATCGATGGCGGCCACGATCCTCGCCCATGGCGGTCTGGATCCGACGATGGTGATCGGCGGCAAACTCGCCAGCATCGGGAGCAACGCCCGGTTGGGAGACGGCAAGGTGATCGTTGCGGAGGCGGATGAAAGCGACGGCTCCTTCCTCAAGCTGAATCCCTGCATCGCCGT
>JAQTRB010000149.1 GCA_028712015.1 Syntrophales bacterium | reverse complement strand
GGGATGGCGATTTACGATACAATGCGGTACATCAAGCCGGCGGTCAGCACGGTCTGCATGGGACAGGCGGCGAGCATGGGCGCTCTCCTCCTGGCGGCGGGAGAGAAGGGGAAGAGATTCGCGCTGCCCCATTCGCGCATTCTGATTCACCAGCCTCTGGGCGGATTCCAAGGACAGGCCACGGACATCAACATCCAGGCGCGGGAAATACTGCGATTGAAGGATGAACTGAATCAGATCATGGCGCAGATGACCGGACAAGCCCTTGAGAAGATTGAGGCCGATACCGAACGGGATTATTACATGACGGGGGACCAGGCCCGGCAATATGGAATTGTCGATGAAATCATCGTCAAGCGGGCTTAACGAACATAAGACAACGAGGGTATGGTTGAATGGTACGAAAAGGAAAAGATTCACACACCGGAAAAGGACCGCTTTTCTGCTCCTTCTGTGGGAAGGGCCAGAATGAGGTCAGGAAGCTTGTGGCCGGCCCGGCGGCTTATATTTGTGATGAATGCATCGAACTCTGCCGTTGCATTGTGGCCGAAGAGTGCGAGAAGTTTGGACAGGAAGTGAATCGCAAAGGTATCCCGGAACCGAAGAATATTGCGAAATTTCTTGATCAGTATGTCATTGGGCAGGAAAAACCGAAGAAGGTCCTTTCCGTGGCGGTTTACAACCACTACCGGCGATTGTTTTCCCGCATCGATATGGATGGCGTCGATATCCACAAGAGCAACATCCTGCTGATCGGTCCGACCGGGTCCGGAAAGACGCTGCTGGCCAAGACCCTTGCCCGGATCCTGAATGTCCCATTCACAATCGCCGATGCGACAACGTTGACCGAGGCCGGTTATGTGGGAGAGGATGTGGAAAACATCATCCTCAGCCTGTTGCAGAATGCCGATTACGATGTCGAGAAGGCATCCAAGGGGATTGTGTATATCGATGAAATCGACAAAATCGCCAAAAAGTCCGGGAATCCATCTATAACGCGGGATGTCTCGGGCGAGGGAGTCCAGCAGGCGCTTTTGAAGATCATTGAAGGCACGATCGCCAACATTCCACCCAAGGGGGGAAGAAAGCACCCCCAGCAGGAATTCATCCAAGTGGATACGACCAACATTCTCTTCATATGCGGCGGGGCGTTCAACGACCTTGACGGGATCATCGCCCGCAGGACCGGTTTCAATGCCATGGGATTCGGTGCCGAAATTCGCAGCAAGACGAATATCAAAATGGATCAATTGCTTCAGGAGGTGCGCCCCGAAGACCTGCTGAAATACGGATTGATCCCGGAGTTTATTGGCAGACTGCCCGTGATTGCGGCCCTGAACGAATTGTCGCAGGATGAGCTGATTCGCATTTTGGTGGAGCCTAAGGATGCCATCATTCGACAGTATCAGAAACTGTTCGAACTGGAAGGGGTGAAACTGAAATTTACGGATGGCGCGCTTCGCGCCATCGCCGCACTGTCGGTTGAACGGAAGTCCGGCGCACGAGGTTTGCGCGCAATTCTGGAAAACACGATGCTTGATATCATGTATGAACTGCCATCCACGCCTGACGTGAAGGAATGCGTCATCGGCGAAGAGGTCGTGATCAACAAGGAAAAACCGATCCTCCTTTTTGAAAAAAAATCGGAGACGGCTTGATCTATCGAAACAGGAAGATGAGATGATGTTCAACGATGAAAAATATCGGGAAGGGGATTCGGCAACCGTGGAAATTCCCCTGCTTCCCCTCCGCGACGTGGTTGTTTTTCCCCATATGATTGTTCCTCTGTTCGTGGGAAGGGAAAGATCGATCGCCGCATTGGAATCAGCCATGAAGGACGAGAAGGAGATCTTCATGGTTGCACAGAAGAATGCCCAGAAGGATGATCCGGGTGAAGATGAGATCTATCGCATCGGAACGATCGGGATCATCATTCAATTGTTGCGCCTGCCCGACGGCACGGTCAAGGTTCTGGTTGAGGGGAAAAAACGCGGGATTGTTCGCGAATATCTTCCCTGCGAGGAATACTTTATAGTCCGTGCCACTGAACTCGAAGAGATCGACAACCGGGACGATGTGAAAATCCAGGCGTTGATGAGGAGCATTCGGGAATCTTTTGAAACCTATGCCAAGATGACCAAGAAGGTGCATCTGGAAATGGTCGGGACCATTTCGTCGATCGAAGAACCGTCGAAGCTTGCCGATGTCGTCATTTCGCAGATCAACGCCAAATTGGAAGACAAACAGAAGATCCTTGAAATTTGCGATGTTCCGGAGAGGATGGAAACGATCTACGAATTGATGCTCTCCGAGATCGAGATTCTGCATGTAGAGGAGAAGATCAAAAGACGCGTCAAGAAGCAGATGGAAAAGACGCAGAAGGACTATTATCTCAACGAGCAGATGCGGGCTATCCAGAAGGAGATGGGGGAAAAGGACGATTTCAAGAACGAGATCGCAGAGCTTGAAAAACGCTTGAAACAGAAGAAGCTGTCCGAAGAGGCCCATCGCAAGGTTAAGCAGGAGATCAAGAAAATGCAAATGATGGCGCCGATGTCCGCAGAGGCGACCGTCGTCCGAAACTACATCGACTGGCTGCTGGATATGCCGTGGTCTGAAAAAACGGTAAACAACCACACCCTGAAAGAGTCAGAGACCATTCTGGAAGAGGACCATTACGGCCTCAAACAGGTCAAGGAGAGGATCATCGAATACCTGGCGGTTCAGACGCTGGTGAAAAAGAACAAGGGGCCGATCCTCTGTCTCGTCGGTCCGCCCGGCGTTGGGAAGACCTCCATCGCAAAATCCGTCGCCCGGGCAACCAATCGAAAGTTTGTTCGGCTCTCTCTGGGTGGTGTCCGCGATGAGGCGGAAATCCGAGGGCATCGAAGGACCTATATTGGGGCCATGCCGGGAAAGATCATTCAGCTTCTTAAAAAGGCCGGTACGAACAACCCCGTCTTCTGCCTGGATGAAGTGGACAAACTCAGCTCTGATTTTCGGGGTGATCCTTCCTCCGCGCTGCTGGAGGTTCTCGATCCGGAGCAGAACAATGCGTTCAACGACAACTACCTGGAGGTCGACTATGACCTTTCCGATATCATGTTCATTACCACCGCCAATGTCCTGCAAACCATTCCCGCGCCGCTTCAGGACCGGATGGAAGTGATCCGCTTGGCCGGTTACACGGAACCGGAAAAACTCAACATTGCAAAGCGTTTTCTGGTTCGTAAGGAAATGGAAGCAAACGGACTGAAACATGACGGTGTCGTCTTTACGGACGGGGCGCTGCTTACGATCATTCGTCAATACACGCGCGAAGCCGGAGTGCGGAATCTGGAACGGGAAATCGCTTCGATCTGTCGGAAGGTCGCACGGAAAATCGTGACCGACGGCGGGAAAAGCCGTATTCGGATTTCTTCCAAATCGGTCCAGGGGTATCTGAGCGTACCGAAATTCCGTCATGGGGAAACGGAGGGGCGTGATGAGATCGGTCTCACGATCGGCCTTGCCTGGACCGAGGTAGGCGGCGAACTGCTGGTCATCGAAGTCTCCATCATGAAGGGGACGGGAAAGATGATTCTGACCGGAAAGCTGGGAGACGTCATGCAGGAGTCTGCGCAAGCGGCACTGACTTACGTGCGTGCTCGGGCAGGGCAATTCGGGTTGCCGGAAAGCTTCTACAAGGAGACGGATATCCATGTTCATGTACCCGAAGGGGCAATGCCCAAGGATGGACCTTCCGCCGGAATTGCAATCGCGACCTCCATTGCCTCAGCCTTCATGAGACGAAAGGTCAGAGGCGATCTGGCCATGACGGGCGAGATCACATTGAGGGGCCGGATTCTTCCGATCGGTGGACTGAAAGAAAAGTTGCTCGCGGCGCATCGGGCGGATATCCGTGCCGTGCTTATTCCCAAGGATAACGAAAAAGATCTGGCAGATGTTCCGGCCAATGTGCTGAATCACGTGAAGGTGATCTTGGTGGAGCACGTTGATGAGGTCCTGAAGCATGCACTGCTTCCGGCCGAAGAGACGAATGCGAAGACCGCATCGGATATCAGGGAGACGCCGCATGAAAAGAATTCCGTTCCGGTGGAGAACTTGTTCTCTCTGGCCGACCAACCTTTCGAAAAGGCGGAGATGGAGCAGATCATTTAATTCTTGACAAGCCGGTGAATCGCTGTTAGATACCTCGCGAAATTAAGGTGATCCGGGCGGGTAGCTCAGCTGGGAGAGCGCCACGCTTACACCGTGGATGTCACAGGTTCAAGTCCTGTTCCGCCTACCATGGAAATAGCGAAATCCTTGACAGGCGCCTCCGGTCCGAATCAAAGGGTGATTAACGGCTCAGGTTATACAAGGCGAAGGATTTCTGGATACGGGGTCGTAGTTAAGCTGGTTATAACGCCGGCCTGTCACGCCGGAGGCCGTGGGTTCAAGTCCCATCGACCCCGCCAATCGACAACAGGGGGTTGACCAACCATGGTCAGCCCCCTGTTTTTATTTAGACTGCAAATCGAGAAGCCAACCAACCAACCGGTTGTCGATAATAATCAATTTCGGATATCGAAAAATGACATCTTCCAAGAACCATCCAGAGTGGTTGTTCAATCTGCCGATGGCTCTTCTCTCCGGTTTTCTGCTTTTTTTATCTTTTCCGAAATTTGGCACGGGAGTCCTGGCTTGGGTGGCGCTGGTTCCCCTGTTCCAAGCACTTCGGAATGTGAAACCCCTCCAGGGTTTTAAAATCGGTTTTATCACCGGGTTGATTGCAAACGTGGGAATCCTCTACTGGATTTTATATGTTGTCGTACAATACGGTTATCTTCCCTTCTATATCGGATTTGCGGTTATGCTGCTTCTTGCCGCCTACCTCAGCCTATACACGGCCTGCTTTGCGATGGGGGTTGTATTTTTGCGGACAGGGGGGAACGC
>JAQTRB010000148.1 GCA_028712015.1 Syntrophales bacterium | reverse complement strand
TCAGCTCCGGTTTCTCCAAGGGACGTCTTCATCCCATTCTCAAAATCCGAAGGCCCCATAACGGTCTCGATTACGCCGCAGCATCCGGGACGCCCGTTTCCGCCGTCGGCGATGGAAGGATCATCCATGCCGGTTGGAAGGGCTCCTACGGCAACATGGTCATCATCAGACATCCCAATGGCTGGAAAACCTATTACGGCCATTTATCTAAAATTTCTAAGGGAGTCAAAAGGGGCAGGACCGTGGAGCAGGGTCAGATCATCGGCCATGTCGGATCAACCGGTCTTTCCACGGGGCCCCATCTCCATTACGAAGTCAGGATCCGTGATCAATGCGTCAATCCGCTGAAGACAAAAATTCCCGATGGCTGGCCGATTCCCCGCAAAGAGCTGGCCACTTTCAAGACGCTTCGGGACCGGATGGATTCCTACTTCTCGAATATGGAGGTTTGCGATACGCGGCGGAAGCCGGTGCGGGAATCAACATAGGCAAGGATGACCAAACCTCGTCTTCTGCCGATGGTCGTTTACTGAAACGACGGGGATGGGGACAAAATTACACCATGGATACTCTCAATAAAAAAAGGATTTTGATTGTCTCCAACCGGCTCCCGGTGACGATCCGGTATCGTGAGGGCATCCCTGAAGTGACACCCAGCAGCGGGGGTTTGGTGAGCGGGCTTCTCTCGTTGCATGACGAGTACGAGACCCTGTGGATCGGTTGGCCGGAATTTGTCGCCAGGAAGGACCGGCAGGCGATCAGAAAAAAACTCACGGGTGCTTATAACTATCACCCCGTTTTTATGTCCGAACAGGTTTCGGAGCGCTATTACGAGGGCTTTTCGAACCGGACCCTCTGGCCCATATTTCACTCCTTCCCAAGCAACGCCAAGTATTCGTCGGTCGAATGGGAGGCTTACAAAAAAGCCAATGAGCTCTTCAGCCGGAAGGTGCTCGAGTTTTACAGATCCGGCGACACGATCTGGATCCACGATTACCACCTGCTGCTGGTCTCGCGATATCTTCGCGAACATCTTCCCGACGCTACGATGGGATTCTTTCTCCATATCCCCTTCCCGCAATACGATATCTTTCGCCTGATGCCTCAGCATCGGGAAATCCTGGAGAGCATGCTCAATTTGGACCTGATCGGTTTTCACACGCACGACTACGCGCAGGCATTCCTCGGCTGCGTGCGTCGGACACTGGGAATAGACAACAATCTCGGCCAGCTTATGGACGGCAAACGAGCTTTACAGGTCGATGTATTCCCCATGGGAATCGACTTTGCAAAGTATTCGACGGCTGTGCGCAATCCCTCACTCCAAAAAGAAATCGAAAAGATCCGCCGGATGAATACACGCAAGACCGTGTTCAATGTTTCCCGCCTTGATTACACGAAAGGCATTCCGCAAAGCCTCCGCGCAATCCGGCTGTTCTTCCGGCGTTATCCGCAATGGCGCGAGAGGATCGTAATCGTGCTCGTCGTTGTTCCATCCCGGGAACGGGTCGAGCGTTACGCCGCACTCAAGCGGGAAATTGATGAATGCGTCGGCAACATCAACAGCGAATTCGGGGCGCTCGACTGGACTCCGATCAGCTACATTTATCGATCTCTCAGCTTTGGCGAGTTGATCGGTCTCTATGACATTGCCGATGTGGCGCTCATCACGCCGCTCCGCGATGGGATGAATCTCATTGCAAAAGAATACCTGGCCGTCAAACAGGACAATACCGGCGTGCTGATCCTCAGCGAGATGGCCGGATCTGCAAAAGAATTGGTGGAGTCCATCCAGGTCAATCCCAACAGCGAGGAGGAGATCTGCGAAGGACTGCACAATGCCCTGACGATGCCGCCCGAAGAGCAGCAACGTCGCAATCGTTCCATGCGGGAACGGCTGCAAACCCACAATATCGAACGATGGGTCCATCGTTTTTTTACCAGATTGCGGGAGATCAAGGAAATCACGGAGAAACTCGGGGTGAGGCATCTCGATGCCGCATCACGCGCGAACATGGTCACCCAATGTGCAATTGCCGAAAACCGTCTGATTCTAATCGATTATGACGGCACTCTTGTCCCTTTCGCCAGTGAACCTGATGGGGCCGTTCCGGACGACGAGCTGTTGATCACGCTGAATCGACTGACGGCCATTTCGCAAACCACGCTGGTGATCGTCAGCGGACGAGACAGGGGAACCCTGGGAATGTGGTTCAAGGAAATCAACGCCATTTTGGTTGCCGAACACGGAGGTTGGGTGAAGCGCTCTCCCTCCGAGGATTGGGAACCAACGATCGTTCCTCCGAGCGATGCATGGAAAAAGGAGATCCGCCCGCTTCTGAACCTGTATGTGGACAGAATCCCCCTGTCGTTCATCGAGGAGAAAGACTTCTCGCTGGTTTGGCATTACCGCAAAGCGGAAAGCGAGTCGGCTTCAACCGCCGCGCATGAATTGATCGACATGCTCTCCAACCTGACCACCAACCTTCGCACCCATGTCTTGCCCGGAAACAAGTGCGTGGAAATGAGGGCAACCGGAATCAGCAAGGGGTCCTTCTTCCAGCGATTTTTTCACTCGGCCGACTTTTCCTTCATCTTCGCGGCCGGAGATGATTGGACGGACGAGGATCTGTTTGCGGTCATGCCGGACGGAGCCTTTTCCATCAAAGTGGGTGCACAGATGTCCAAGGCACGATACAACGTGGATGTGTACTCAGACATCCGTTCCCTGTTGCGCGAATTCACGGAGGCTGCAAATGCGAGTAATAGATGAATACCGAAGCATCGTCGGAGACAAGGTGATCTCCGATATTATGAAGATGGCAAAAAACCTCTATGGGCTGCGGGTTTTGCACATCAACTCCACTTATTATGGAGGCGGCGTGGCCGAGATGTTGTATTCCCTGATCCCGCTTCTGAATGATGTCGGCGTATCGGTCGACTGGCGGATCCTGCGCGGCACCCCGGAGTTCTTTACGATTACCAAAAAATTTCACAATGCGATCCAGGGAGATCCCATCAACTTAAGCGATATCAAAAAAACCATCTATATCCAGAATAATCAGGATTTTGCGTCATACTGCCAAATCGATGCGGACTGCGTCATCGTCCATGATCCACAGCCTCTCCCCCTCATTCGATTCTACAAACGCAAGCAGCCATGGATATGGCGCTGTCATGTCGATCTTTCCCGGCCCAACCCACAGCTCTGGGATTACCTCAAGGGATTCATCCTTCGCTATGACCGTGTGATCGTATCCGACAGCGGATATATGAAGGAAGATCTTCCCATGGAGTATTCGGTCATTCATCCGGCCATCGACCCGCTTTCTCCGAAAAACAAAGAGATCTCCAAGGATCTCATCGGGAGAATACTCAAAAAACACGGCGTTCCGACCGACAAGCCGATCTTGACGCAGATCTCGCGCTTCGACAAATGGAAGGATCCGGCCAACGTCATCGAGATGTTCAAACTCGTCAAGGCCAAGATCGATTGCAGGCTTGTCCTGTGCGGCAGCATGGCAGCGGATGATCCGGAAGGCATCCTGATCTACCAAAAGATCCTGCAGAAGGCCAACAGCCACATCGCGAAGAACGATGTCATCCTGCTGACCGTGGAAGACAACATTCTGGTGAATGCTCTGCAGCGAATCTCCTCGGTGGTCATTCAAAAATCCATCCGGGAAGGATTCGGACTCACCGTCACGGAGGCGCTCTGGAAGGAGAAGCCCGTGATCGCCTCCAATGTCGGCGGCATTCCGCTTCAGATGGTGGACGGCGAGACCGGATATCTGATCGATCCGAGCGATATCAAGACCGGCGCCGCAAGAATCATTTCAATCCTGGAGAATCCCGCGGATGCCAAGCGCCTGGGCGCCAACGGCAGGGAAATGGTCCTGAAGAAATTTCTGATCACCCGGCATCTGTACGACGACCTGAAGATGCTGAACGATTTATTTGGGTAAGGCGCGGTTGAGGTCCCCGGCTTTCAAACCGTCAGCAAGCGGGTCTATGTCGACCGGATTTCCTGGCGCATGAAGATGGCGTAGCAGATCCCGAAGCACAGGAAGGTAATCGCGATGATGGAGATCAAAAACGGCGCCACGATCACGACGCTCTGCGCCAGCGGAAGCGGGTTCCGGAATCGGGAGAGCGACAGCCGCTCCATCGGTCCCATCAGCACGAAGGAGCGCGGCGTTTTCCGAAGCGGGTCGAGGATCGTCGAGGTCGCATCCCCGTATAGCGTTGCCGGGGATAGCAGCGAGGCCACCCTCTGGACCTCCGCATTCTTCAGGAAAGAGTCCGCCGCCTGCTGCATGTCTGCCGTCTGCGTCATCGGCGCGACCGCATCCGCAAGCAGGCTCCCGCCGAGGCCGATGAAGAAAGAGAGACCGATCCAGACGGCGAGCGATGCCAGGGCTGAGGTGGCCGTGCTGCGGAAGACGA
Source organism: Syntrophales bacterium (assembly GCA_028712015.1). Taxonomy (GTDB): domain Bacteria; phylum Desulfobacterota; class Syntrophia; order Syntrophales; family UBA5619; genus UBA5619. The sequence continues at coordinate 551 of JAQTRB010000148.1, read as the reverse complement.
CCGAAAAGAGAATCGCCGCCCCCAGCCAGAACGAGATGTAGAGGATGCTGAGAACGAGGTAGATCAGCAACCGCCAGAGCTCATCCGCGCCGGGAACCACGCCGATCAGGCGTATGCCCAGACCGGCGATGATCAGCACCAGCGACACCATGACGATCGTGATCATCGTCATGCCGGCCAGAAACTTCCCGTTGATGATCGCATCCCGGTAGATCGGCTGGGCGACCAGCTTGCTCAGCGTCCGGCCGGTCCGCTCCCGGTTGATCGCATCGAATCCGAGGATGATCCCGATCAGCGGACCGAAAAAACCGATGAACTGGACGAAAGAGAAGAGCTTCCCCGTCGAGGTGAACAGCAGCAGGAAGATGAAGTCCGGCTTGGCCATCCCCTTGAGTTCCTCCTGCATGGACATTCCGACCATCGAGGCAATGATCACCCCGACCATGACGATCAGCGCCGTGATCAGCAGGAACCGCATGCTGCTGAAATGGTCCTCCATCTCTTTCCGGTATATCGTAAAAATCCCGCCCAAGGTCACGCCTCCTTGAAAT
>JAQTRB010000147.1:1765-5008 GCA_028712015.1 Syntrophales bacterium | reverse complement strand
TGTCGAGGATCACCTGGGTGCGGTCGATCACCTTCATCTCGGTGGAATCGGCGATGGAACGGATCTGGGCGGCCGTCAGTTCGTGGTCGAAGATCAGCAGGTTCGCGTCCATCTGCATGGCGCGGATTACCAGGTCGGAAAGTTTCCCCTTGCCGATCAGGAACCGCGGATCCATCTCGGAGCGACGCTGGATCAGCGCGTCGAACACCTCCACGCCCGCCGTGCGGCAGAGCTCCCGGAGCTCCGCAAGCGATGCCTCCCCGTCGGACGCGGATTTCGTCTCCACGCGCACGAGGATCGCGCGATCGACGGCCTCCACCTTGCGGGTGGACTGCCGTTTCATGAACTCGCCTTCGAGGGCCGCGATGAACGCGGTGAAGTCGAGATCCAGTTCGGCGGGTCGCCGTGGGGAGAGAATCCGCCAGTAGCGGCCGTCCGGGTTTTCGGGGATCAGGTGGGCCGTGCGGGCGAAACCGGGGAGGCCGTCCTCGCCGGCCTCGACCGCGCAGACCAGATCCAGCCTCAGCAGCGCCAGGTCCGTAAGATCGTCCGTGGTGAGCTCCTCGCCGCTCAGGTGGGTGTGGATCAGGCGAAGCCCCCGGAAACGGCGGGAGGAGGAGCGGAAGCCGTCCAGACCCGGGATGAGGATGCCGTGGTGGGAGCCCACGATCACGTAAGCGATCTCGCCCCGGCGGGTGACCAGGATGCCGATCTGCCGGTTGATCTCCCGGGAGAGCTCGGTGAGCCGGCGGGCCAGGTCGTGGGTGACGATTCTCTCCGGCGGGATCCGCCGCCGGTAGATCTGCCCGATGCGCCGGATTTCGTCGGCGCCGAGTCCCGTCAGATTGCCGTGAATCTTTTCGATGGTCTCTCCTTGCGATGGCGGGACCGCCGGACGCTCCGCCAAAAATCCGATGCGCGCTTCCGGGGTCCGATGTTCAAACGGCGCGAACGGTTTCTATTTGAATTTTTCCGGGCTGACCTTTCTTTCCATCCGGTCGAGGAAGGTCGCCCAGGCGTTGGTCCCGAAGGAGGCGACCCGTTTTTGGGTCTCCGGTGCCCCGCAATCCGGACAGGGCGGTCCCCCCTCGCCGACCTTCATGATCCGTTCGAAGAGACGGCCGCAACGCAGGCACATATATTCGTAGATCGGCATCCAATCCTCCGTTCATGCCAAATACCATGCAACGAAAGCAGGGTCAAGGGGCTGAGGGGATGGGGTTTCGCCGGAGGGGGGAAATGCAACCGGGGTCGTTTTTCAACGGAAAGGCGATAAAAAAGCCCCGGGGATTTCTCCCCGGGGCGGGTTGTAAGGTGAAAATTCGCGGGAACCGGCTGATTAGAAATTCAACGTCAGCTTGTTGATCAGCAGGTAGTCGTTGTCGACCTCCGTGTGGGAGGCGCCCTTGAAGTAATCGCCGACGAACAGATAACCTGCGCCAACCATGTAGGAGAGGTTGTCGTAGATCTTGTAGGTCGCCGTCAGGTCTACTTCCGTTCCCAGCTTGTCATCGACGCCATGCGCCACTTCGTTGACCTTGGCCCACGTCACGGCTGCGTCGATCTGGAATTTCGGCGTAACCTTGAAACCGCCGAACGCGTTGACCAGCATCATGTTGTACTTCTTGCTGGTGACGCCGGCAGGGCTGCTCGTGACACCGCCGCCGCCCCAGGTGTTCAGGTCGTCGTTCATCAGGATCAGCGCGGGGTTCCAGCTCGTGCCGCCGCCGCCCGGATACTGTTTCACTTCGCTCGGATCATCCGGATCGTTACCGGTGGCATAGCCGAACTGCATGCCGGCAAATGCCGGGCCGAAATTTCCCTGCGCCTTCACGTAGGCGGCCCAGGATTTCAGATCTTTGTCGCTTGCGTGTGCTTCTGAGTCAAACTCGGCGGCCTTGCCACCCCAGTAATCGAATTCCGCCTCGACATACACCGGGCCGAAGGTTGCCTTCATGTACGGCGCAATCAGGTATGTATTGGACTTGTAGGCGCCTAGCGAGGGATCCCGCTGGCTGGAGTTTGCGTAGTACTTCATGAGCAGACCGGCATTTCCGCCCGGGAACTTGAAGATCGGGGCGAGGGCGTAGGTGTCGTAATCCGCGTCGACATGGCGCTTCGCGGCGCCATAGGGAACTGCGGTGTCGGACTCGTAGAACTTCTCATAGATGGCCTGGATGGTCACGGGACCCACGGGCAGCAGATAAACGATCCGGGGACGCGTGGTTCCGCTGTCGCTGAACGCGGTGCCCCATTCATCCGCCGACTGATAACCGACCTGGAACGCGCCGATGGCGGTCTTGGCGGTCACATAGGCGCGCTCGAACTCGACGTTCTCCTGAACGCCGCGGCCGGGCTCGTACGTGGGATTCTGCTTCCGGCTGAGCGGCTCGTCGGAGAAGTTGACGTTCTTGAAGTTCGTCTGCCCCCACTGTTTCTCCAGCGCATCCAGCCGCACCGTGAAGGTCAGGCCTTCGGCGATCGTGAAAACGGGCTGGAGCCTCGTCCGGGTGTAGAAAAAGGCGCGCGAGGTGTGGTCATCCTCTTTCGCTGCGTTCCAGTTGCTTCGATAGACGCCGGACAGATAGTACTGCCCGCCGAACTTTACGTCGACGGCGGACGCCGTCATGCTGAAGGCGAAGATCAGCCCCAGCGACAGTAAAACGACCAAAAGTTTCTTCATTTCTTTCCTCCTGAATTCGTCTGTTCCGGTTCCCACGGGCATGGGAACCCTGGACAACCGACGCTTGCGCGTCTCCGCTTGCGGCCCGCCATCCGCCGGTTCGAACCCGGCAGCGGAATCTCGCTACATTACTGCATTCCCGAAGGCCGCCGACAAACCCTGCTCGGGACACCACCTCCTTTCACAGCTCTGTGTAGCGGTAGCTAACACCACCCGCGGGCGATGTCAAGCCCGAATTTCGATCCGTTCGACCGCGGGATGCGATCCAGAGCGGATCGCCTTCCCAATCTGCAAACCCCATACCAGCAACCGATTTTCCGGGAGCGACGGGACCCCGCCCGGCGCCGAACAGGGCGCTTCGATCCGTATAAAACAATGAATACAATAAATTGCGATGCATCATGGAGTCGACATCCTTTCCCGGCCCTCCGCTTCGATCGGGGGCTGCGGTTCGCGTGGGCGGGCGAGAGGTGAGGTAAAAGGAACCGGACCCGCAGCGCGGTGTGGCAAAAAAAACACAAATTGCCGTCAGAGAGTGGCGACAGCGCCTCGCGGATGGG
>JAQTRB010000147.1:0-1665 GCA_028712015.1 Syntrophales bacterium | reverse complement strand
TCGATCGGGGGCTGCGGTTCGCGTGGGCGGGCGAGAGGTGAGGTAAAAGGAACCGGACCCGCAGCGCGGTGTGGCAAAAAAAACACAAATTGCCGTCAGAGAGTGGCGACAGCGCCTCGCGGATGGGTGGGAGCGGATCAGCGGATGGAGGAGGGAAAACAGCGTCGGCGCGGGTCCGTTTTCCCGCCCGAACGGGTTTGTTTTCCGTTCCAAAATAGTTCTTGACATCCGGGAAATCTTGATATAGAGCTGACCCAAAATGACATGACCTCTGGTCATATAGTGACCGCCGTTCACGATCGGTGACGTCTCCGGGCGGTTCGAATTCTGTTTCCTGATTTTAGATTTTCCGACGCGGCAGTTTTGCTGGTTATGATACGAAACCAATCGGCTTGGACAGGGGCGTTCCCGGTTCTCCTTCGGAGAGCGGAAGCCTTTTGTCCGGAGCGGATTGGGGTTGCCGGACCGGTATCCTTTTACCCCGATCATCCATACAGACCAGATGCGGATGGAACGGCGGGATTCCCCGTCAAGGGGACACGGCGGGCCCGGGAAGCCAACGATGCGGATGGAACGGTTGCTCAAGCCTGAAAAACGATTTCAGTCAAAAAAGGGAGGTCACAATGGGAGAAGCGGAAAAGGTAGAGTTGAAAGAGGTTTATCCGGTACAGGAGAGGGTTCGTAAAATCGCGTACATCAAGAGTCGGGAGGAGTACGAGGCGCTGAACGCGGAGTTCATGGCCGACCCGCCCGGCTGGTGGGCCAAGCAGGCGGATGAGTACCTGACCTTCTTCAAGAAGTGGGACAAGGTCGAGGACTTCAACTTCGACATCCGCAAGGGGCCGATCTACGTGAAGTATTTTGAGGGCGCGAAACTGAACGTCTCCTACAACTGCCTCGACCGGCAGTTGGAGAAACGGGGCGACAAGGTGGCGATCCAGTGGGTCGGCAACGAGCCGAACGAGGAGCGCGCCATCACCTATCGCGAATTGCACAAAGAGGTGTGCAAGTTCGCGAATGTGCTGAAGGCCCATGGAATCAAAAAGGGAGACCGCGTCTGCATCTACATGCCGATGGTTCCCGAAGCCGGGGTGGCGATGCTGGCCTGCGCCCGGATCGGCGCCATCCATACCGTCGTGTTCGGCGGCTTCAGCCCCGACGCGCTGTCCGTCCGGATCCAGGATTCGCAGGCCCGGATTCTGGTGGTCTGCGACGGGACCTTCCGCGGCGCCAAGGCGGTCCCCCAGAAGAAGGACGCCGACACGGCCCTGAAGGAGTGCCCCTCCATCGAGAAGGTGATCGTGGTGAAACGGGTCGGCGACAAGGTCAAACTCGATTGGACGCCGGGTCGCGACCTCTGGTGGCACGAGGAGATGGCCAAGGTCGATGACCGATGCGAACCCGAATGGATGGATGCCGAAGACACGCTGTTCATTCTCTACACCTCCGGTTCCACCGGAAAACCCAAAGGCGCCCTCCACACGACGGCGGGCTACCTTCTCTTTTCCGCCTACACGCACAAGCTTGCGTTTGACGTACACGAAAACGACATCTGGTGGTGCACCGCGGACATCGGCTGGGTCACCGGACACAGCTTTGTCCTCTACGGCCCGCTCTGCAACGGATCCACGTCCCTGATGTTCGAGGGCGTTCCGAACTATCCGA
>JAQTRB010000146.1 GCA_028712015.1 Syntrophales bacterium | reverse complement strand
TTATTACTGCCTGGGATCGGGGCAAAGACCGGATCCTGCGGGGAGCGCCAAATCTGATTCTGGTTCATTCCGCAGCCGACCTGCCCTTTGCCGAGACGGATTGCGTTACCGCTTTGGCCTATTTGGAGCTCTACGCCCATGCCCGGGGGCTCGGAACCTGCTGGGCTGGATATTTTACGGCAGCCGCCAAATTCCATGCCCCTCTAACGGAAATTCTGGAACTTCCCCCGGGGCATCAATGTTATGGTGCGGTGCTGATAGGCTATCCGAAATGCCGATACAAAAGGATCCCTCGGCGAAGAGAGGCTGTTGTGACCTGGATTCAGGCTTAGATTGGCTCGTCAGGCTCAAGTCCTGCTTATTTCAATCAAAAACGGTTGCCCTGCAGATGTTGGCGAACCGATTCTCAGTCGGCTTTCGTGAAGGCCGCGGCGAAGAAGCCGTCCATGCCGTGGCGATGAGGAAAAGTCCTGAAGAATCCGTTGCCGTCGATCAGTTCCGGCGAGACGCGCTCCGACGGGATGCGTTTGAAAGCAGGCCGTGCGGCGAGAAGGTCGGCCACGACCGATTCGTTTTCATCGGGCGTCACGGTACAGACGCAATAGACCAGGATGCCGCCCGGTTTCACGCAATCCGCCGCGTTGGCAAGCAGGCGATTCTGGAGCGACATGGCGGTTTTGATGTCGGATGGGATGGTCCGCCAGCGGATTTCAGGATTGCGCCGGAGCGTGCCGAGGCCTGAGCAGGGGGCGTCCAGGATAACCCGGTCGAATGCGCTCCGAAAGGCCTCTGGTGGTGTGCTGGCATCCCCCGGATGGGTGGTGATGATCGTTGCGCCGAGGCGGCTGGCCTCCTCACCGAGAAGGCGGAGCTTGTCCGGATGAAGATCCATAGCATTGATTATCCCCCGGTTTCCCATGAGGGCCGCGAGGTGAAGGGTTTTTCCTCCCGTGCCGGCGCACAGGTCGAGGATCTGCTCGCCGGATCGCGGGGCGACGAGATGGGAGATCAGTTGGGATGCCTCGTCCTGGACCCGGATCAAACCGTTTCGGAAGAGGTCCGTCTCCCGGAGGTCGGCGGCCGGGGAAAGGAGGTGCAGGCCGTCGGGAGAGAAGCGGGTCTTGACGGTCGTGATTCCGTCCGCCGCGAGCTCCGCGCTGGTCTTCTCGCGCGACGTTTTCAGCGTGTTCACGCGTACGGTCAGCGGCGGGATGGCGTTGTTCACGCGGCAGATCGCGATTGTTTCTTCGATGCCGTAACGGTCCAGCCAGCGCTCCACAAGCCAGCGGGGGTGCGAGTGCAGGACGGCAATCGCCTTGCCGGGATCTTTGGCCATATCCGGCCAGGCGATGTTTTCCTGATCCCGGATGGCGTTTCGGAGGATGGCGTTGACCAGTCCCGCGGCATCCGGGCAGATTCGCTTTGCGATGCCGACGGCCTCGTTCACCGCGGCAAAGGCCGGAATCCGGTCGGTAAAGAGGATCTGGTAGAGGGCCGTTCGGAGAATGTTCCGGAGCGATGTTTCCAGGGCGGATTCGTCCCCCCGGTAAAACCGGCCGACGATCCAGTCCAGGCGGCCCCTCATCCGGAGCGTGCCGTAGACGAGTTCGGTGAGGAGCCTCCGGTCAGGAGGATTCGGGATTTCCGTCCCGCTTAGAACGGCGTCGAGAAGGGGCTCCGCATAGGCGCCGTCCCGGTCGATCCGGTTCAGAATGTCGACGGCCGTTCCCCGCGCCGTTTTTTGTTTTTTCCGCTCGGCCATCATCCACCGACCCGTTCACCCAGAATTAGCCCCGGAAGGATAGGACAGCCCCGCAGGAAATCGGGAATCGTCATCCGTTTCTTTCCTTCCAGTTGCACTTCTTTCAGCAGAACATAACCATTTCCCGCCGCAACGCGGAGGGTCCCGGCCGTTCCCGCGGAGACGGCGCCCGGCTTCTCCGCAACAATCGAGGGATCCGCCTTGGCGGTGAACACCTTGAGTTGTTTGCCGGCGAGGGATGTGCAGGCGCCGGGGACGGGGGAGAGTCCCCGGATGAGCCGGACGATCTGGCGATAATCCTTTTGCCAGCGAATTCGAGTCTCGTCACGGCCGATGCGCGGGGCGAGGGATGCGAGGCGGTGATCCTGGGGACGCGGCAGCAGCGTCCCGGTCTGCAGCATGGCCAGGGCAATGAGCAGGAGTTCAGCGCCCAGTTCCGCCAGACGGTCGTGGAGCTCTCCGAATGTTTCCTCCGGTCCGATTGGCGTCTCCTGCTGCAAGAGGATGTCGCCGGAATCCACCCCCTCATCCATTTGCATGATCGTGACCCCGGTGATTTGTTCGCCGCCGATCAGAGACCGCTGAATCGGCGCCGCTCCCCGGTACTTCGGCAGCAGCGAAGGATGGATATTGATGCAGCCCATCCGCGGGCCGCGAATGATCTCTCGGGGAAGGATCTGGCCGAAGGCGGCGACCGCAACGATATCAGGCGCGAGTATCCGAAATGTATTCAGAAAATCAGTACCCCCGACCTTTTCCGGCTGAAAAACCGGAAGGCTGGATTCTTCGGCAAGGCGCTTGACGGGGGAGGGCGCCCGCGCCCTGCCCCGCCCCTGCGGACGGTCCGGTTGCGTGACGACGCCGATGACGGGCCAGCCTCCCCGCAAAAGGCCCCGAAGCGCCGGCAGCGCGAAATCCGGCGTTCCCATAAAAAGGATCGTTGGTTTTTTCATCTTGCAGTCTCCCCGATGATTGTCTTGTCCACTGTGGCGCGGATCTACATGAAATGGACCGGATCGACATCCACCTGAATCTCCAGTCCGCGCTTGGGCTCCCGCAGCACTTTTTCCGCCAGAAGATGCAGGGGCCCGCTCTTTGGTCCCCGGAGGAGCATCTGCCAGCGGTAACGCCCCCGCAGGCGGGCAAGGGGGGATTCGGCGGGACCGATCACGTCCACCTTCCCGTCCGTTAGGGTCGCGGCCAGCTCCCGCGCCCGTTTCCCGATTTCCGTGACGGCTTTTTTCCCTTCCGCCTTCTTCGGACCGGAAAAGTGGACGCCGATCAGGCGGGAAAAGGGCGGATAGCCGAGCTCCCGGCGGATGGAAAGCTCGTCCGCGTAATACCCGGCATAGTCGTGTTCCTGCGCGCGGCGGATTGCGTAATGTCCGGGGTTGAATGTCTGGACGACGACCCGGCCCCTCTGATCGCCCCGCCCGCCTCTGCCGGACACCTGCGTCAGAATCTGGAAGGTCCTTTCGGATGCCCGAAAGTCCGGGAGGTTCAGGGAGGCGTCGGCGGCCAGGACGCCGACCAGCGTGATCTCCGGAAAATCGTGGCCCTTCGTGATCATCTGGGTGCCGATCAGGATGTCGATCTCGAACCGGTCGAGTTTCCGGAGAATCTTTTCCACATCCCCCTTGCGCGAGGTCGTATCGCTGTCCATTCGCATGATCCGCGCCTCCGGAAAGAGTTCTTTCGTCTCTTCCTCAACCCGTTCCGTTCCCGCCCCCTGGCTCAGGATATGGCTGCTCCGGCAGTCGGGACAGACGACTGGCGGGGTCGCGGTGAAATCACAGTGATGGCACTTTAGAACCCCCAGCGCGGTGTGGTTCGTCAGGGCCAAATCGCAGGAAGGGCAGGTGAAGACATGACCGCAGTCGGGACAGAACAGAAAGGTGTGAAACCCACGCCGATTGAGGAACAGCAGCGCCTGCTTCCGGTGCGCCAGGGTCTCCCGAAGCGCTTCGACAAGCGGGTGGGAAAGGAGGGGCGTCCGGCCCTTCTCATTCCGTTCCGCCCTCATGTCCACCAATTCGACGGTCGGGAGCGGGTGGTCTTCCACGCGACAGGGGAGAGAGAGGTAGCGGTAACGCTTGCCGGTCGCCTGATAATAGGTCTGAATCCCCGGCGTCGCGGAACCGAGGATCACCGTGGCCTCCACAAACTTTCCCCGGACCACGGCGAGATCCCGGGCATTGTACCGCAGCCGGTCGTCCTGTTTGTAGGAGGGGTCGTGCTCTTCATCCACGATGATCAACCGAAGATCGCGAACCGGGGCAAAGAGGGCCGACCGGGCGCCGACGACCAGGCGGATATCGCCCCGGCAAACCTGTTTCCATTGGTCATGCCGTGCGCTTGGGGAGATGCCGCTGTGCAAAACGGCGATCTCGCTTTCCGGGAAGCGTTCGCGGATACGGGAGAGAAGCTGCGTTGTCAGGGCGATCTCCGGGACGAGATAAATCGCTCCGCCGCCGTTTTGAAGAACCTCGTCGATGGCCCGAAGATACACCTCGGTCTTGCCGCTTCCGGTCACGCCATGGAGGAGGCAGGGCGAGAAGCGCCGCGAGGAGAGGCAAGCCCGGATTTCATGCAGCGCCTTTTCCTGCGCTTCGTTCGGCAGGATCGCATTTGCCCTTCGCCCGATCTCCGGGGCGAAGGTCGGTCTGCGCAGCAGCTCTTGTTCCCGGAGGAGAACGATTCCCTTTTGTTGCATGGTTCGGAGGAAGGCGGCCTCTCGAAGGCGTTCGGGGAGTCCGGAGAGCGGTGTGTCGCCCCGTTCCCGGAGGAAGTCGACGAGGGTTCTCTGTTTCCGGGTGAGATGGATGTCGTCGGGAATGTTTTCCCCGCGAAGAGAGATCCGTTTTTCGGTTTTCGGCCGGACAACCGGTAGGTTCAGGCGATCCTCCGAAAGAATGAATCCCGCTGTTTCGAGCAGACGCAGATTGTCGTACAGGCGGTCTATCCCGACGGCACGGCGCAGGCGGCGAAGGGAGATCCCCTGGGGGAAGGATGCCAGATATTCCAGAATTTTCCGTTGTCCGGCCGGAAGGGACGGTTCCTCGCCGGCCGGTCTTTCTGCCGGACGCAGCCAGCGGTCGCTTTTCACGTCGGTGCCTCCCGGAAGGATTTCCCCCAGCACCTTTCCCAACGGATAAAGGTAGTAGCGGGAAATCCATTCGAAATAGGCAAGATCCTGCGTGTCGAAAAAAGGTTCGGGATCGGGCAGGTCGATGATGTCCCGGATCGTTTGGTCGGGGGCCGCGGA
>JAQTRB010000145.1 GCA_028712015.1 Syntrophales bacterium | reverse complement strand
CCATCCGGCTCAGTCGTTCGATATAGGGCCTTGATCCCGTTGTCGAACGTTATGGGATCGATGATACCCTCCTCAATCGCCGATTGACGTACACCCTCGACCATCGCCGTGAATGTCTTTTTCGTGAATCCATCGACCCATTCCGGCTTGCTGGAATCGACATACACCATCCGGGGGGATACCCGAACTTCTCCATAGCCTGCAGTAACCAGCAACGGATACAGGGACCTGCCGATCAGCGCATTTCCACCCGCGCGAGACTGCAATTCGACCTGGCAGTGAATCGCGGCATGCGCGGCATCGCTGTCAGGATGAAAGTAGGCAGAACCATGGTCACCTTCAATAACCGTGATGGTTCCGCCCGGCCGGATAAATGTTTTCAACTTCTGCAAGGCGGCAAGCGGCTCTTTCAGGTGCTCCAGGACGAAGCAGACAAAGACATGATCAAATGATTGTGCGGGAAAGGGCAAATGCAAGATGTCCGCCTGCTGGAACCGGACATTGGTAAGCGCCGCCGCCCGGAGTTTCTGCTCAGCCTGAGAAACCGAATCCTCCGAGATGTCAACGGATACAATCGAAGCTCCGGGGCTATTCCTTGCCAGTGCCACCGTTTGTGCGCCGACGCCGCAACCGGCTTCCAAGACGCGGCTTCCCGCTGGATATGCCGTATCGGAATGCAACAGGTCGACCAAGGTCTTAGCCTGATCCTGTAAGCGAACGTTTTCCCGCGGATCGTACCCGTGAACGTATGTTTTTTCCATGGTTTCGTTATCCCCGCCGAACGCACGGAATAAGGCGCGGCGGGTTTTTGCCGTCGCCCTGAATGCCGTTGCTGTAAATTATATGGGAAAGCATTCCTGATTCTCACCAATATTTAGCCCTGCCCGCACCTCTTGGCGAACCAGGTCCGACACGTTAGGAGCCTTCAGCAATGGACGGTCAAACTCCTGGATATGGTCAGCCACAGCCGGTTGTACAGAGGTCGCGATCCATGCGGCCACATAAAGATTTAGACGCGCAAAAAGGTTGAAGAAGAGCATCAGTGCAATCACGGGACCGAACACGGCGGCCGCGGGATTGCCCATAAATATGCCCATCAGAAAACCGGTGAGGTACTGCAGGCCGAAAAGTCCCGCGGATCCGATCAGCGCACCCCACGCGATGATTCGGAAAGGAAACTTGACTTCCGGCAACACTTTATAAAGATACACAAACATAGCCCATCCGGCAATGGCCGACAGAATGGGTCCCACGATCCGCAGCAGTACATTGATGCCGGGGACCTCATCCAGTGCAAGCCAGTGCACGATCGTGCCGGTCAAGGATGTCGTCGCGACTGCAAGCGAGAAAGTTACTGCCAGGATGATGAGCAGGCCCAGTAGAATCGCGAAATTCAGCAGTACCTCCAGAAGGATGAAACGTTTGCGCTCTTTCATGTCAAACAGTGGGCGGGTCTGGGCCCGCACTGCAGACTTCAGGTTCCCTGCCCATCCGGCGCTGGAGTACATCGAAGAGAGAAGGCCCACCAGCCCCACCGAGGCCCAGTTGCGCAGCAAGCCCTCAATCAGTCCGGTCAGTTGGGCCTGCAGGACCTCAGGAGCGCCCTGCAGCTGTATCATGATCGCTGCCTGAATACGTTCCAGCAAATCGGGACGCAGCACTGTCAGAGTGAACCCGCAAGCCGCGAACGCAAACATTAGGATGGGCACCATTGCGAGTAACGAGAAGTAGGTGATGGCCCCTGCGAACTGGTTTCCCATCCGGGTGGTATACCGGGTGTTCATCCGGAGCACGTGTGCCACCGCCGGTATCTGCCTCAACGCTTTGACCTTTTCCTGCACCTGCGGGACGATTGCTGCCACTGTTCATCTCCCTTCATACGCAACTCGGAATCCGTCCCCGAGAGTCCCAACCATCAAGAATATTTATAACGCCTGAATTAAGCCGAGCTGCGAAGCGGCGACGACTTGAATGAGTTGTTAGGCATGATTGGACTTTCCCCTCTTTCTGAGTCGCCCTGTAATTCCCTCATCACCGCGTCATCAGCGCGAACGCGCCCCAGCCCAGGTATTCACGCGTGTAAGCTGCGTAGCGCTCGGGTTCCGAGGTTAGTTTGGATCGAACATCTTTCGCGAACTCGTCGTCGGGATTGGCTTCAAGCCATCGGCGCATGGTGAGCCACTTGGCCGCCTCGTATCTGTCCCAGCTGTCCTGGTCTGCCAAAACCATTTCCACGACGTCGTAGCCGAGGCGGCCGAAAGACGCGAGAAGTTCCGGAAGCAGGAGAAAGTCGGAGATTGAGCCGGCAAGACACCCCTTGGCAATATCTTCCGTCGGCGGTAACTGCCGCCAGTAGGGCTCGCCGACGAGGATGATCCCTCCGGGGCGGAGGCTCTGCGCCAGAAGCTCGATGGTGCCGGCGACTCCGCCGGCGATCCACGTGGCGCCGAGACAGGCTGCCACACCGGCCTTCTCGTCAGAGACGTAGCCGGCAGCATCGCCATGGATGAACTTGACTTGATCGGCGACGCCGAGTTCTTCAGCGCGGCGTTTCGCTTGCTCGGTGAACAACTGGCTCATGTCGATGCCGGTGCCGATGACTCCGTAATCACGTGCCCAGGTGCACAGCATCTCCCCCGAACCGCTGCCGAGGTCGAGCACTCGGGTTCCCTTTTCCAGACGCAGCGCCGCGCCGAGAGTGGCGAGCTTTTCGGGCGTGAACGGGTCATGGATGCGGTGAGCACTTTCGGTGAGGTTGAAGATCCGTGGAATGTCCATTGCAGAAAATCTCCTTTCGGGTGTGAATAGATTCGGTCACGGCCTAACAGTAAAATAGACGGAAAACATTCCATCATATCAGGACATATATATGAAACAAATTTCCACTTATTGTGATATTAAAAGATAGCGGATGTCAAGACCACGGAGATTTACACCCATGTAATGGCTCGCAATATCCGCAGTCTGCAAAGCCCCCTCGACCGCATCGGACAACCAGTGGTAAAAATCAAGGGCGTGATCAATCCTGCTTCAGACAGGCACTTTCCATATCTGAATCTCCCGGGAAATCCAGCCAGCCGCGGCGGCGGCAAAGAAGAAACAGCAGGAAAACCGTCATGATACCCGCATAGGCGCCCCCGATGACGTCGCTCAGATAGTGCGCGCCGACAACGATACGGCTCAGGCCGACGACGGCGGCCAGACCGAACAGCGGCAGCCGCCAGCGCGGGAAGAAAATCGCCAGTGATGCCGCCAGGGCGAAAGCCGTCGTGGCATGACCGGATGGAAAAGAATTGTATTCGTAGCCGATCCGGAACGGGTCGAATCCAAAGAGGCCGGCTTCGAACAGCAGCTTGGGCCGCAGACGTCCCACCAGGGGCTTGATCAGATTAATGGCCACACCGGAGACGGCGATGGCTGCAAAAACAAAAAGAACGCGGCGCGCCGCAAGCGCACGGGGCCGGATGAACTTGAAGAAGATAAACAGCGCGGCGAGACCAAGTAGATACCCGGTCGAAACGCCCAGTTCGGTAATCCACTGGAAGACTTGTACGATCTCGGGAGCTAGGTCCCGACAGAAAAGGCTCAACGGCCGGTCGAGCAGCATGTAGCTGACCACCGCCAGGGCTGCCGGCAGTAAGGTGACGGCGGCGACGGCGTGCATGCGGCGCGTCACGGCTTGTCCCCCCGGAAATTTCTGCACCAGACAAAATCGGCGCTATTGACCTTTCCGCCGTTGATCAGGATATCCATGTTCTTGACGGTTTCAACGATGTCGCAGCGGTAGGCTTTTTCGATGTCCTCGCGGTCGAAGCGTGTGTTGATGAACAGCAGATCATAACCCAGCGGAGGCTTCTTCTGCCAGAAATCGAACTGATCCTGGCGCTTGTCGATCACATAAACTTCCATTTTGTAGGGTAAAGCGTAATAGGTCATGCGGCTGCCGACCGTCCAGTTCGTGACGGCCAGGGCCTGCTTGGCGCTTTGATTCTTATTGAGAATTTTATTCGCTTCCGCGGCCATGGCGTCATATCCGTAAATATCCCGGAAGGGGGACTGGTAATCGGGGAAATGAATGAATTTTCCGCCCAGTTCGGCGTATAATAACAGTGTGACAATGAGGCTGAAGCCGATGGAGAAATTCAGGAAAATCTTTTTTTTTCTGCGGATGGGTTCGCTCAGATAATACACGCCGATCGGAATAAACAACAGATAGAAGGGGCTGTTCCAGTGGGGCAGGGCGGTCTCGCGCAGCGAGGTGTACAGAAAAAAGATCAGGATGACGCCTCCGAAAAGTTGCGCAAGCCGGAGCCAGTCGTTTTTATCGCTGAAGCTTTTGAAAAAACCGTAGAAAGCGATCAAAAACAAAAAGGGGCTGTAACTGCCGAACTGAGCGGCAATGGCTGTCATAAATGCCTTCAGGTCGATAGACGAGGCGCCCAGCACATGGCCCGTCTGATAGCGGAAGCTGACAAAATCATTCTGCAGGTTCCAGTACAACACCGGCGCAACCATCAACAGAGCAATGACCGCTGCCAGGAGCATCTGTTTTGAAACAAGCAGGTCGTAGCGTCGCTTGATGATGAAATAGGCCACAAGCGGTGGCACAAACAGAATGGCGGTATATTTGGCCAGACCGGATAATCCCAGCAGCAGGCCGAGACCGATGAAATATTTTGGTTCCGGAGATTCCTCCATCTTCTTGATCGTAAAGATTAAGAGCAGCATGAGCGGATACAGGAAGGAGTCCGGCAGCAGCATGAAACTCAAGGCATTGAACAGAAAGGAGCTGTTCACGGCCAGCGCGGCCAGCAGGGCTATCCGTCTGGAGCCGGACAGGGCCGCCGTGAATTGATAAAGCAGGAAAGTGGTCAGCGCGAAAAGGATGATGGCCGGAAGACGGACCAGGAATTCGCTGGTCCCGAACAGATAGTAGATCGGCGCATGGAGCCAGCCGACCAGCGGCGGGTGGTCCACGTAACTGAGGTCCAGGTATTTGGCGTAGAGAAAGTAATGGGCCTCATCGACGCCGAGGCCGAAAGAGGGAGCCACCGCCAGCCGGATAAGGCTGAAAAAG
>JAQTRB010000144.1 GCA_028712015.1 Syntrophales bacterium | reverse complement strand
GAAGTTGAACAGAGTCCCCCTCCATAGCGGTGATCCGGAGCGGACGTATCCAGGTATCAAAGTTATGTTGGCTTACTTTTTCCTTAAGGATTTTAACCGTTTTATCCCAAAGAATGTCCAATTTTCACAAC
The DNA here is from genome assembly GCA_028712015.1 of Syntrophales bacterium. Taxonomy (GTDB): domain Bacteria; phylum Desulfobacterota; class Syntrophia; order Syntrophales; family UBA5619; genus UBA5619. Next base: position 5,004 of record JAQTRB010000144.1, on the reverse strand, counting down.
CTTATTCACAGTTTTATCCACACCTGTGGACAATGTTTCCATAAAACAGGGAAAGGATTGAAATCCATTCCCTGTTTTACCCAAGAAGGAGCCGGACCAGACGATTCAGTTCCTCCCCGTTTGTGTAACGGATTTCAATGGTTCCGGCTTTTTTACCGGCGTGAATCCGAACCGCCGCCAGCAGTTGCGAGGAGAGTTCTCTTTCCAGATCCGTCAGGTACGGATCCTGGCGTCCGGGTTTTTTTTTGTCCGGCGCCTTCTTCAGCTTTCGGATCAGCCGTTCCGTGTCGCGGACGTTCAAATCCCTCAGCTGGATGATCTTCAATGCGCTGATCTGTTCGCCCGGCTGTTCCAGGGCCAAAAGCGCGCGGGCATGTCCGGCGCTGATCTTCTTCCCGATCAGCGCCTTCCGGGCGGCATCGGGAAGCTTCAGTAGCCTTACCGTGTTGGCGATCGTCGAGCGATCCTTTCCGACGCGGGCGGAGATCTCTTCCTGCGAGAGCGAAAAACGGGTCAGCAGGGTCTGATAGGCTTCCGCCTCTTCAATCGGATTCAGCGCCTCGCGCTGGATGTTCTCAATCAATGAGAGTTCCGCCAGTTCCCGATCCTCCGCCTTGCGGATGATAATGGGCACCTCTTTGAGACCGGCCGTCTGCGCCGCCCGCCAGCGTCGTTCGCCGGCGATGATCTCATAGCCGTTGTCCGCCTTCCGCACGAGGATGGGTTGGATGATGCCGCTTTTCTTCACGGAGGCGACCAGTTCCTTCTGGTCCTCGTCGTTGAAGTTCCGCCGGGGCTGGAATCGGTTTGGGGTGAGTTCCTCGATCCCGCACTGAACGAACGACGGGCGGTCGCCGATATGATTCAGAAGATCGGGGAACATCGCCCCCAGACCCTTGCCGAGGGAATTTTTTGGCGGCATCATATCCTCCCGTTGTTCAGGATTTCCTTGGCCAGTTCCATGTAGGAGACCGCGCCGCGGGATCTGATATCATAAAGAATGATCGGAAGTCCATGGCTGGGGCTCTCCGAGAGGCGGACGTTCCGCGGGATGACCGTCTGGAAGACCAGATTTCCGAAATGGCCGCGCACCTCCTCGCTGACCCGGCGGGAAAGCAAATTTCGCGTGTCGTACATGGTCAACAGAATTCCTCCCAGGGTCAGGGTGGGGTTGAGTCGGTTCTTGATCAAGCCCATCGTCGTGAGCAGGTGGCCCAGACCCTCCATCGCGAAGTACTCGCATTGCAAGGGAACGATCAGGCAGTCGGAAGCCACCAGCGCGTTTACCGTGAGAAAACCGAGCGATGGCGGGCAGTCGATCAGGATATACTCATAGACCGTCTTCAGGTCCCGCAACAGACTTCTGAGCCTTTTTTCCCGGTCCTCCAGCGAGATGAACTCCAGTTCGATGCCGACCAGATCCTGGTTCGCGGGGACCAGATCCAGATGGGGGACCTGCGTTTCGACAATCACTTCCCGCAGGGGCCGATTCTCGATCAGGCAGTGGTAGAGGTTCTTTTTCCGGATCGCTTCATCGTTGATTCCCATGCCGCTCGTCGCGTTTCCCTGGGGATCGCAGTCGATCAGCAGGGTTCGCTTTTCCGCCGCGGCCAGCGAGGCCGATAGATTGATGGCCGTCGTGGTTTTGCCCACCCCCCCCTTTTGATTGGCCATACTCATGATTTTACAGATCATTTAACGGAACAAGCCCCGCCCTTTTTTTTATGGTGGAATTGGCGTCAAGGGTAACACAAAAACCGATTTTAATAAAGATTTTTTCAAGAAAAGATCAGTCAAAAACGCGATTGTAAGTGACGATTATTCTTGGCCTATTTTTGTCGGACCGGGGGACGCGCCGCTGGGTCGTGAAGACCATCCCCACCGCGGTTGAAATCCGCTCGGTTTCCGCCATCTCGATCCGCGGATCGGGTCCCTTCATGGCGATCAATTGGCCGCCCGGTTTGAGGAAAAAAGCGGCTGTCCGGAGAAGTTCGGGCAGCTTGAATGCCGCCCGCGAGATGACCGTATCGAAGCGGCCTGAAAACGTTTTCTCGGCCGTCAACGTTTCGACGCGCTCCCGGATCACCTGAACCTCGCCGAAAGCGAGGAGCCGGACGACATGCGACAGGAAAGAGGACTTTTTCCGGGAGGGTTCGACAAGCGACAGTTGCAGATGGGGCAGCGCGATCCTCAGCGGAATGCCGGGGAAACCACCGCCGCTGCCGATGTCGATCAATGAACCCTCCGGTCGCTCCAGCAGCGGCGCCGGCGTCAGCGAATCGAGAAAGTGGCGGACGACGATTTCCCGGGAAGAGCGTTCCGAGACGAGGTTTATCCGCCGGTTCCAGAGGAGGATCTCCCGGTGGTAGGCGACAAAGCATTCCAGCTCCGCCGTTCCCAGACGGACGCCGATCTCCGCCGCCCCTTCGGCCAGGGTCTTGATCAGGGTGTCGTCCATGCTCGTCATGATTTCAAAATCCGGAGAAGATTCCTTATGAACGAGAGAGATTTTTCCGGTTCTCCCATTTCTCGATCCCGTAGTGGACGGCGAGGCCGGCCGCGAAACCGACGGCCATGTTGGCGAGCAGGGAAACGGCGACGGTGAAAGCAAGCGGGATCAGGTCTCGGCCGGGCCGGACGTCCCGAGCGAACTTCGTCAGCTCGATCCCGACCAGGAGCATCATCGCCCCGATGATCGCGAGCGGGAAGGCGGAAAAGAGACCGGCGATGGCCGCCGCGAAGAAAAGGCCGAGGGTGATCTCGATCGTCCCTTCGATCAGGTTGGTCCCGCCGGTGCGCGCGCCGAAATAGTACTGCCCGGCGAGGCCGCCGGAGCCGTGGCACATCGGCATCCCCCCGAAGAACGGAAGAACGAGGTTTATGATCCCCTGATTCCAGGAGAGCCTTCCCACCGTGACCGGCCGGTCGGGGAAATAGCTCCCGATCAGCGCGGCGGTCGCGATCGTTGCGTTCGTGATCGTCAGCGGAATCTGCGCAAAACCGGCCAGAACCAGCGAATCCCAAACCTCCCGGGGGTGAAAACCGGTCAGCGGCGGCGGCGTGAAGCGGATGAGATCCGCCGCCGGAAGGCGGCCCTGAAAGGCGACGATGGCGATTCCGAGGAGCATCAGCACGATGGCGGCCGGGGCGTAACGGCTCTCCCGCAGAACCAGCACAATCGCGATCGCCGCGCCGCCCAGGAGCCAGCCGGTCGAAATCATTTTTACCGCCTCGACGGCGAGCAGGATCCCGAGCGTCGCCTGGATGCCGCGGACGACGCTTTTCGGCGTGATCTTCGCGAGGCGGCCGATGATTCCGGTGGCCGCGAAGAGGACCCAGACGATCCCCATCGCGAAACCGGAGGCGTAGATCAGCGAAGGCGTCCAGTGCTGGGCGATCGCGACGACGGCCAAAACCTTCATCGGCTCGATCGGCATCGGGAGTCTGTAGATCAGGCCGGTCGCGACGTTGGCCAGGCCCATCATCACGAGAAATCCGGCCGGATCGAGGCCGCAAACGGCGATGTAACCGATGGCGAGCGGGAAGAGGGTGCCGAAATCCCCCATCGACCCGGCCAGTTCCCGCAGGTTGAACTCGAACGAGCGGATCTTCATTCCCATCTCCGCGGGTAGACCGGTTGGCTTGTCCCCGCAGGTCCCTCCAGCCTCCCGGGTATGTCAACCCGGGTCATTCTCCGACCCGCAGGGGTTAGAGCTTGTTGTGTTCGCCGTCGCAGTAGGGCGGCTTCTTGCTGTATTTGCAGCCGCACCAGGCGACCGTCTTGGGATAGGGCACGTCCACTTCCATCGGCGTCATGCCGGTGTTTTCCCGTTCATGGGCGCCGTCGCAGAACGGCTGTTTGGCGGAACGGCCGCAGCGGCACCAGAAATACTTCCCCGGCTGCATCTCCATCACATACGGTCCCTTTTTCGCGATTTTCGGTTCCATCCCTTGTCCTCCCGTCATTTTTTGCCGAACGGTGCAGATCCCTCCGGCGGCGACAATATAGGCCGCGAACCCGGCCCTGTCAATCCCGGTCCACTTCGTTGTTCGGGGCAGGGCTGTTCATTTCGTTCTTGCCCTCGGCATGGTCGTCATGCCGACCCCCTGGATATTCACGGCGGGGAGGCGCGGACTCCGATGGCATCCGCCCGTCCCTATCGTCCTGCGCCGGGAAGCGACGTCGCACGGGAGGAGATCCTCTCCTCGGTAACCCGTTCGGAGGATGTCCGGAAAATCCAGGAGACGGAAGCGCCGCACATCCACGAGGATTTCGTTTTGACCAAGGGGCTCTCCTCGAATACGGCGCCCCGGAGGTCGTCGAGGCTGACAAAGGCATTCAGGATGAAAGGACGGATCGTTTTGTTCAGGCCTATGGTGAGGGTCGAGCCGCTGTAACCGCCGCCGGCGTCGTAGGGGGCGCGCGCCGCGGTCGCGAAGGCCGGATCCACGTTGTAATAATAACGGTGATAACCCCGGTCGGCGAACATCGGACCGGCCGAAAGCCCCAGATTCAGTCCGAGGCCGGGGAGAATATCGGCTTTTTCGAAACTCAGTCGCGGGTGGAACAGCCACCCTTCATGACGGACCGATGAAAAGTCGGTCGAGAAGGCGGCCCGAATCGGAAGGTTGAGCTTCAGTTTGTAACGGTCCTGCCGGTCTTCCAGCAGGGTGACGTTCAAGGCCGGTCCCGCTTCAAACGTCGGATCCAGATCGGGCATCCCGCGGCGGTCCGGGTTATCCGAACTCTTCACCGGGACGCTGCCGTTGAAACTCACGTCCAGCAAAAACCGGTCGGTCTCGAAGATGCGTCCGGAGATGCGTTCCCGTTCGACCCTCAGGATATCGCCCCGATAGATGAAATAGGGATAGGGGAGAAGATAGAGCCGGTATTCGTCGGAGCCCCGGTAATCGGGCATCCGCAGCGCGGCCAGGCCCACGCCGAGCTCCCAGAGGGGTTTTCCCTCGCACAATGCCCTTCCCGGAGAGAAAAATCCCGCGATA
>JAQTRB010000143.1 GCA_028712015.1 Syntrophales bacterium | reverse complement strand
TTTGGCCGGGCCATTGGGGAAGCCCTGAGCACGTTGCCGCACCGCTGGCTCCTGTTGCCCTTCGGCACCCTCCTCGGATTCTTTACGACCTGGGGTGAGCCATCGGTGCGCATCCTGGCGGACCAGGTGGAACGCGCATCGAGCGGATCGATCCGCCAGTCCACGGTGCTTTTTGCGATCTGCACGGGCGTTGCCCTGATCGTCGGTCTGGGGATGCTGCGAATCGGTTACGGCATCCCACTGCTTTACATCCTGGTCCCGGGGTATGTCCTCGTCCTGGTGATCATCTGGTTCAGCGACGAAGAGTTCCTCTCCATCGCCATCGATGCCGGCGGTGTTGCCACGGGGCCGATGGCCAACACGTTCCTGCTCGCCCTTGCCCTCGGTGTATCAGCTTCCCTGGGTGGACAGGACCCTCTCATCCATGGCTTGGGCCTGGTCGCGCTGATCGCGTTGGCGCCCATCATTTCAGTCATGGTTCTTGGTTTTTTTCTGGCCGTCAAGAAACGCCGAATGCTTTTAAAACAAGGCAAATGAATACGGGGACCGTCAGAGAAAACACCGATTGATCGCGACGGTTGTCGACAGGAAACGAATACAGGGTCGGCGTCGCAGATAAATACCGTTGAGGACCAGGAATCCCCGCACTTTTCCATCTCCTGCCTATGGACGCCGTCTTCCCGACATCAACCTCAGGAATCCCATTGACTTCCGATGCGAAAAAATGATAGTTGCAGCGCGTCTCCATCTAGTGAATCGGGGCAAATCCGAGAGACCGGTCCGGCTTTCCGGCGGCCGCCGCCCCGTTAAGCGGAAACAGGAGGGATCATGTTCATCGAACAGCGGCAGGTCGGACAGATGGCGGTTTTCGCCTACTTGGTTGGCGATGAGGAAAGCGGCGAGGCGCTCGTCATCGATCCGGCGGAGGATACGGACGGTATCGTTGCGGCGGCGGAAAAAAACAAGGTCACCATCAAGTATATCGTCAACACCCACGGCCATGTCGATCACATCGGCGGCAATGTAGACATGAAAAACAAGACGGGCGCCGCGATCATCATCCACGAGGCGGACGCCGACATGCTCGTCTCCACGCCGGCGGCCATGCTCCGGATGTTCGGCGGAAAGGCGTCTCCGCCCGCCGACCGGACAGTCCGGGACGGCGAATTCATCGAGGTCGGCGGCATCAGGCTCAGGGTCATCCATACCCCCGGTCATTCGCCGGGAAGCATCGTCCTGCTGCTGGACGGCTACGCCTTCACCGGCGACACCCTCTTTGTCGAGGCGGTAGGGAGGACGGATTTGCCCGGCGGCTCCGGAGAGGTCATGTTCGATTCGATCCAGAAGAAACTCTGCACCCTGCCGGACGAGACGGTCGTTCTGCCTGGTCACAACTACGGAAGCACGCCGACATCAACCATCGGCCACGAAAAACAGTACAATCCATTTCTGCGCTGATCGGCCGAAAGGAGACGAGAGATGAACACGGACGTTATGCACACAAATTTTGAAGGAATGAAACTCGCCAGCCGGGGAAAGGTCCGCGACATCTACGATCTCGACTCTCATTTGTTGATCGTCGCGAGCGACCGCATCTCCGCTTTCGACTTCGTCATGCCGAATCCCATCCCGGGAAAAGGGGAGGTGCTGACGCGCATGTCCGCCTTTTGGTTCGCTCGGACGGGCGACATCATCCCCAACCATCTGGTATCAACAAATCCGGATGGGTATCCGGAGGTCTGTACACCTTACCGAGAGCTGCTGGCCGGCCGAAGCATGCTCGTGAGGAAGGCCAAGCCCCTGCCGGTCGAATGCATCGTACGGGGGTACCTAAGCGGTTCCGGCTGGAAAGACTATCGCGAGGGAAGACCCGTCTCCGGAATCAGCCTTCCGGCGGGATTGAAGGAGTCCTCCCGGCTTCCGGAAATCCTCTTTACCCCCTCCACGAAGGCGGCCGACGGGGAACACGACCTGGCGATCACCCAGGCCGAAATGGTCCATCTGATCGGCCGGGAACTGACCGACGGGATTATCCGGGCGAGCCTTTCCATCTATGAACGGGCGGCCGACATCGCCGACCGTGCGGGGATCATCATCGCCGACACCAAGATGGAATTCGGCCTCCTGGATGGAAAATTGATTCTGATCGACGAGCTTCTCACCCCTGATTCCTCCCGATTCTGGCCAAAGGACGATTACGAGGCGGGGCGCCCGCAGAAGAGCTTCGACAAACAGTTTCTCCGCGATTATCTACTTTCGATCCACTGGGATCAGAAACCCCCGGCGCCGGAGCTTCCCGAAGAGATTATCTTGAAAACCGCCGAGAAATACCGCGAGGCGCTGAACCGTCTGGTCCGGTAGACCGCGGTTGACAGGCGCGGGCCGGATGGTTATGTTACGCCGTATCGGAACAGAAGTGATCCGTTTTTTTATAACCGTTCATGAGTAGGATGTTCTGGTAGCGATTCGGAAAATCATCTGATTTCGTACAGTTAAAACGCCTTTCCCGCGGAAATCGGGAAAATCAGTGCGGAAGGAAGTCGAAAGGGAGAATGGCGTCAAAACGTTGTTACTACGAAGTCCTGGGCGTGGAAAGAAACGCCCAGGAGGATGAAATCAAAAAGAGCTATCGCAGGCTCGCCATGCAGTTTCACCCGGATCGGAATCCGGGCAATCGGGAAGCGGAGGAGAAATTCAAAGAGGCGGCGGAGGCTTACGAGGTCCTGAGCGACGCCGAAAAACGCGAGATCTACAACCGTTACGGTCATGAGGGTTTGAGCGGCGCAGGCTATCGAGGCTTTTCGGGTTTCGAGGATATTTTTTCCAGCTTCGGCGATATTTTCGGCGACGTTTTCGGATTCAATACGGGACGCTCCCGCTCAAGAACGGCAGCCAGGGCCGGCGCGGATCTTCGTTACGACCTCCGGATTTCCTTTATGGATGCGGCTCTGGGAACAAGCACCGAGATCCGTTTGGAAAAATACACCCTCTGCACCTCCTGCCGAGGATCGGGTTGCGCCCCGGGAACCGCTCCGCAGGTATGCGGTCGCTGCAACGGACGGGGACAGGTGACACAGTCCAGCGGCTTTTTCAACATCAGCACAACCTGCCCGCAGTGCCGGGGCCAGGGGGGCGTCATCCTGACCCCCTGCGAGGAATGCTCCGGCGTGGGAAAGATGCGAATCGCCAAAACGGTCCAGCTGAAGATTCCGGCCGGCGTAGAGACAGGATCCCGTCTCCGCCTGCGGGCCGAAGGGGAAGAAGGTGACTACGGCGGTCCAAACGGTGATCTGTACGTCTTCATCGAGGTGGAACCCCACGAAACGTTCGAACGAAATGGAGATGACGTTTATTGCCGCATCCCCATCACCTTCGTTCAGGCCGCCCTGGGCGGAAGCGTGGAGGCACCGACCCTGACCGGAACCGAAAAGCTGAAGATTCCCCGGGGAACGCCGACGGGCAAGGTCTTCCGTCTAAAGGGCAAGGGCATCGCCCATCTTCGCGGATATGGACGGGGCGATCAGATCATCGAAACCGTGGTGACCGTACCCTCGAACCTGACCAGAAGGCAAGAGGAACTGCTCCGGGAGTTCGATCGTTTAAGCGGTTCAGCGGCGGCAGGTTAACAAAATCGTTGCGGGGAGTGAAAATTTCAATTCTATCTCCCGCGACCCTCTCAACCGAAAGGAGAAACCATGAGGAAAATAAAAGGATGGGCCCTAACCCTGATCATCGGAACGCTTCTGATCTCCGGCTGCACGGCGGCGCTGATCGGCGGTGCGGCGGTGGGCGCAGGTTCGGGAACGTACTTCTACATGAACGGCGAAATGAAAACCGACTACTACGCCTCATTCGATACAACCTGGAACGCCTGTGAAAAAGCCGTAGCGGATATGCGCGGTCTGGACGTTTTGCCGGAAAAGGAGATCGGGAAGGGAAAGATTTCGGCCGTAATCAATGATGAAAAAGTCAAGATCTCCGTCGACTACAAGGCCAAAAACGTGACGACGGTCTCCATTCGTGTCGGCCTGATCGGAAATAAACTCTCCTCCCAGCTCATCCACGACAAAATCGGGGACAACCTGATGAAAAAGTAGGCCCGCGGGACGGACGCCTTGAAGGCGCCGCTCCCTGAGAATGGAACAGGGTTGATGAAAAAAAAGATGATCGCGGGCCTGGCGCTCGGTGCGCTGCTGGTCTGGCTTTCGCTGCGCGGGATCGAGTTTCAGGAGTTGATCGACGGCTTCCGAACGATCCGCCGCGGGTATATCCTTCCGGCACTGGTCGCGTTGTTGCTCATGCAGATCCTGAGGTCCATCCGTTGGGGCATCATCCTGAGACCGATCGCGAAGGTGGATCAACTCTCCCTGTTTTCGGTCACCAGCGTAGGTTTTCTGGCGATTACCGCGTTTCCGGCCCGCCTGGGAGAGCTGGCCAGGCCCTATCTCATCACGAAAAAAAGCCCGATCCCGATGAGTTCGGCACTGGGCACGGTCTTTGTGGAAAGGGTGCTGGACAGCCTCACCGTGTTGATCATCGCGGTCATCGCCCTCTTTTTCACCCCTTTGCCAACCTGGCTGATCCGTTCCAGCACCCTTCTCCTGCTGGCGACGGTCATTCTTTCCGCCATCATGATCCTGATGATCGTCCGGCGCGAGACGACGCTTCGCGTGCTTTCACCGCTGATTGCGAGGATTCCCGAACGCTACGCCGGAAGACTCCATCGGCTGATCGATCATTTCATCGCGGGATTTCGAATCATGGTCGATCCGATTCTTCTTCTCTGGGCCGCCTTTCTGTCCATCGTGATCTGGCTCATCGACGTGCTGGCCATCTATCTCCTCTTTCTGGCCTTCAACCTGGAACTATCGGTCACGGCCGCCGTCGTTTTGATGATCGTGCTGATCATCGGGATCGCGATCCCCACCGGGCCGGGCTTCATCGGAAATTGGCACTATTTCTGCGTTCTCGGACTCGGCCTTTTCGGAATACCCAAAACGGACGCGTTGACCTTTGCCATTGTCTACCACGCCATCTCTATCGGGCTGATCATCCTTCTGGGGCTCCTCTTCCTGCCATTCAACCGTTTCAGTTTTTCCGATCTGCGGCATCAGACGGAGTCCTGATCCCCTCCTC
>JAQTRB010000142.1 GCA_028712015.1 Syntrophales bacterium | reverse complement strand
GTTTGCCACCTGTTTGTCGACGAGAGCGCCGACCTCGACATGGCCGTCCGGATCTGCATGAATGCCAAAACGCAGCGGCCGGGCGTCTGCAACGCGCTGGAGACGCTCCTCGTCCATGAGGCCGTCGCCGGGACGTTCCTGCCGCTCGCGGCCGGGAAACTCCGCGAGGCCGGCGTCGCGATCCGCGGCTGTGAAAAGACGCGGGCGCTCCTGCCGGAGGCGGAAGCGGCGGATGAAGAGGACTGGTGTCGGGAATACCTCGACCTGATCCTCGCCGTACGCGTGGTCCGCGATTTCGACGAGGCGATCGCCCACATCGAAAAATACGGATCCCTCCATACCGAGGCGATCGTTACGGAAAACTACGGCCGGGCGCAGCGCTTTTTGCAGGAGGTAAACTCCTCCACGGTCCTGGTCAACGCCTCCACCCGCTTCAGCGACGGCTTCGAACTTGGTTTGGGCGCGGAAATCGGCATCAGCACGACCAAGCTCCATGCCTTCGGGCCGATGGGGCTCGAAGAGCTGACCACAACCAAGTTCATCATTTACGGAAACGGGCAAATCAGAACATGAAATGGGGATTGTTCGGAGGCACGTTCGATCCGATCCATATCGGACATCTGCGCTGCGCCGCGGAGATGCTGGAGATCTGCGATCTGAATCGGATCATCTTCGTTCCCGCGGCGCGGCCGCCGCACAAACCCAACGCGGAAATCACCCCTTTTCGCCACCGCGAACGGATGATTCAACTCGCCATCGAGGGGAATTCGGCATTTTCCTTCTCGGACGTCGAAAACCGCCGGGAGACGACATCCTATTCCATCGAGACGGTGGAGTACCTCCTGGACAGGCACCGTCCGGAAAAGATTGAGCTGTATTTCATCTGCGGTCAGGATGCATTCCACGAGATCCGGACCTGGAAGGATTGGGAGAGACTTCTGTTGATGTGCCATTTCGCCGTCATGACCCGGCCGGGCTTCGGCTCCCGGGAACTCGACGAGATCCTCGGCGCGGGATTCGCATCCCGTTTCACCTACGACGAGAAGGACCGGGGCTTCCGCGGGCCGACGGGCCGGACAATCTGCTTCCGTGAGGTCACCTTTCTCGACATCGCCTCCCGCAACATCCGGACACGGGCGAAGGAGGGAAGGGACATTCGTTACCTGGTGACGGACGAGGTCCGCCGCTATATCGAGAAGAACGGCCTCTACCGTGAAAAGTAGCGATCCCTGGGCGCCCAATTGCCAAGGGGAACTGATCACGCCGTCCACGCCCCGATGTCCCCGGGTCAGGCGCAGTTGTTTTTCCTGTTTTGCCGATTCATGCAACGGTGCCATCGGCAATCATTAAAAACGGGACTCTCCTCCAATATGTGCTATAGGCATCGAAGACGATCGAAACCGGACGAGGGTTTTATGAAACGATTTGATGAAGGCAAGAAATTCCGTTTCATCTTTTTAACGGGCCTGCTGATTTTCTCTTTATCAGCCTGTGCAAGAGGCGTCGTCAAAAATGAAAGCCGGAACGCGGGATATCCGATTGCGCCCGACGTTCAAACGACGGCGCAAAGGGTGGTCGTGTCCGGTTCAACACCCTCTACGGCGATCAATCTTTGGGAGATTTCCCAATACGACCGGTACGGTTATGGCAACTGGACGTACGGCCCGGGGCTTCCCTACGACAAGCGGCTTGATATCATGCCGGCCGCCTATAGCGGTTCCGGCGTCGCTAAAAAAACAAAGCTTATCAATTTTTTTACGATATCGGACATCCACATCACCGACAAAGAATCGCCCAATCAGTTGATCTATATTCAGCGCCTGCATCCCACCTTGCCGGTGGGGGCCGCTGTCTATTCGGGGAGCATGCCGTATACGACGCACGTTCTGGATGCCGCCGTCCAGACGGTCAACGCGCTGCACAAACAAAATCCCGTCGATTTCGGCCTCTCTCTGGGCGATACCTGCAACACGACCCAGTACAATGAACTGAGATGGTATATCGACGTCATCGACGGCAAGGTCATCGCGCCCAGCTCCGGCGCCCATCTGGGGGCCGACACCATCGATTATCAGAAACCGTACAAGGCGGCGGGGCTCGACAAGTCGATCCCCTGGTATCAGGCGTTGGGCAACCACGATCATTTCTGGATGGGCTCCATCCCCGTGGACCACGGCCTGCGCAAGGACCTTCGGCAATCCTACGTCAGCGATGAAGTCTTCGCCACGGGAGATGTCCTGAGGGATCCCCGAAAAATGAACAGCCGCGATTACTATGTCGGCGTGCTCGACGGATCGACGCCCTATGGGGACATCAAATACGCGGGGCCTGTCGGAAATTTCAAGAGCCCTCCGAAAGTTGCGGCCGATCCGGATCGCCGTTCGCTTTTAAGAACCGGATGGATGCAGGAATTTTTTAAAACGTCTTCCCATCCTGCCGGTCACGGTTTCAACATGACGGACGCCAAAAATGGTTTTGCCTGTTATAGCTTCGTGCCGAAAGCAAAGATTCCGCTCAAGGTGATTGTCCTCGACGATACCCAGAAGGAAGACGATGGCTCTGTGGATATTCATGGACACGGTTTTCTGGATCAGGCGCGCTGGGCCTGGCTTAAAAAGGAACTGGCCGAGGGGACGGCGGCAGGACAGCTCATGATCATTGCCGCGCACGTACCGATCGGCGTCGAAGTCACCGCGCCCAATTCCGAAATGGGTTGGTGGACGGATCCGCAAAACGCCGTCACGCTGCCGAACCTGATCGCGGAACTGCAAAGCCATCCGAATCTGCTTCTGTGGGTTGCAGGGCATCGTCATTCAAATACTGTGAAAGCCTTCATATCGCCTGATCCGGTCAACGCGCCTGAAAAGGGCTTCTGGCAGGTGGAATCGCCGTCGCTCCGGGATTTTCCTCAGCAGTTCCGGATGTTCGAGATTTATCTCAACAGCGACGAGACCCTTTCCATCGTAACGACCGACGTAGACCCGGCTGTTACAGAAGGAACGCCTGCGGCGAAATCGCGCAAGTATGCCATCGCGGCAGCGCAGATCGTTCAGACCTGGGATGCCACGACGAAGTGGAATCCAACCCATGATCCGACGATCAAGCCGATGCCGACCGGTTCGTACAATGCAGAGCTGGTCAAACAATTGAGTCCGGCAATGAAGGCGAAGATAAAGACGCTGTACCCATGACCGTATGCAGGATAATGCCGGATCGCCTATACGCAGCCCTACTGCAGACGGTCATGATGGCGAATGCACTCTCACCCCGACCGGCGATCGTGCTTCCCGGCAAGACCGTCTGACTACCTTTTCAGCTTTGCGTAGAGCTTATCGTGGAGCGGCACGGGCACGCCCAGGCTGCGACCGGCGCGAACCGCGTAACCGATGAACAGATCGATCTCCGTCCGTCTCCCCTTCTCGTAATCCAACTGCATGGATGATTTCGTCTCGTCGGGAAAGCGGACCACCTTGGCAAGGGCCGCCTCCACGCTGTCCGCCGGAAGCGCGATCCCGTTGGCCTTCGCCAGGAGCCCGATCTCCTCCATCAAACCCCGAACCATCGCCCTTGCCTGCTCATCCGCCATGACCGCCCCGAAAGATTTTGCCGTCAGCGACGTCACGCCGGCCATCGGGCTCACAAAAAGATACTTCGTCCAGAGGTGCATTCCGATCCGATCCGTCAGCTCCGCCTGGATCCCCGCGCCTTGGAGAAGCTCTTCAAACGGACGGAACGCCTCCGTCCTCCCGTCATCCGGGCCGAAAAAAAGCTGGCAGCTTCCGCCGACCTGATGGACGACGCCGGGCGCCTCGATGAAGGATGAGATGTAGACGCAACCGCTCAAAACCACCCCCCGGGGGAGAAGGGATCGCAGCCGTTCGGCGATGTCGACACCGTTGAGCAGAGGCAGGACGACCGTGTTGGCGCCCAGGAGCGGGGAAATCCCCGCGGCCGCTTCGTCGAGGGCATATTCCTTCACACAGAACAGAACGAGGTCGCAGGGGCCGACCGCCGTCGGATCGTCGGTCGCCAGGTCCGGTTTGATCCGAAAGTTTCCCTCCACCGTCCGGAGAATCAAACCCTCCCCGCGGATCGCTTCGAGATGCTCGCCCCGGGCAACGAAAACGACACGGTGTCCCAATAAACCGGCGTATTTCAGCCCGATCTTCCCTCCGAAAAACCCGCCGACCCCCCCGAGCCCAACCACCGCGATTCTCATATTCCCCTTCCTCTTAAGCCCGTACGTTCCTCCATGACCGATCGACGGTCGCGTCTCGCTTGCGCGAGGACTTGCACCGGCACAGCCGGTTTCGACGCTGCCTTTCCTCTTCGTTATCACAAACCGGGGTTGGATGATAACCTTTTTCGGTTCTTCCATCCCGTCCTTCCCCCGCCCCGACCGATGAGGCTGTCTTGACACGGGAAGACCGCGCCGCTATACTCCCCCGCGCGGAAAGGAACATCTTTCCCGAACCCACCGGCGGCATATTGCCTTCCAAGCCGGGAAATGAGAGGCCATGTCCAGAAGAACCGATATCATCATCATGTCGAAGCCGTTTCTCGCCTTTCTCTACCGATTTATCCGCGTTTATGCCTGGACGTTTCGCCTGGAAGTGGAGAACGAAGCGCCATGGATGACGCATCATCGAAACGGCGGCCGGGTCCTGCTCTGCACCTGGCACCAGCAGTTTTTCGCCGCCATCCGCCACTTTCAAAACTATCGCGCCTATCGGCCGGGGCTGATGATCTCGCGCAGCAAGGACGGCGAGATCATCGCTGCCGTCGCCAAACGCACCGGCTGGGAACCGGTGCGAGGCTCCTCGTCGCGCGGGGGCATAGAGGCCATGAGGGAGCTGATTGAAATCCTCCGGCGGACCCGGCTGGCCGGCCACATCGTCGACGGGCCGCGGGGACCGGCGGGCGTCGTCAAGAGCGGGCTGATCCGGATTGCGCACGCCGCCGATGCGGTGATCGTTCCGTTCTACGTTTCCGCGGACCGGGCCTGGTATTTCAACAGTTGGGACCGTTTCATGCTGCCCAAACCCTTCTCACGGGTCCGGCTGCATTTCGACGAGATGATTCGGTTGACGCCCACCGATGACGAGGCGGAATTCGAGGCACAGCGGACTCAGGTGGAGCA